>NZ_JAMZMM010000369.1 GCF_024178385.1 Limnofasciculus baicalensis BBK-W-15
CTCCCCATAAGAGTGTAATAGCCACATACCTGCTGCTATTTTAGGTTGATTTACATGTAAAATCATACCACGATCCATTCCAATTGCTAGCAATTCCAAGGCTTCAACTAGTTTGGGATCGAATATTTTACCAGCTTCTTCCTGACAATATTTTAGCCCATCGAAGAGAGCATTCTCAGCAGATTTATTAGGAGCAACCCGATGCTGAAACTGGACAATCAAGCCCAGAATTCTAGATTCTAAAGGAATCCCATCGTAAGCTAACCCGTCTGGTTTTCCTGAGCCATCCCAATATTCGGTTTGGTGGGTGATAATATTTGCGATCGCTTGTAATTGTGGCATCACCCGTAACACTGATGCCTTCGACATCATATCCTGCTGCTCTACTGCTTCTTGCTGAATCCGCGACTTGACAGGATCGATAAATTCTTCCACCCCTTGAAAAGATGCCAAACGGTGTAGTAATCCAGCCAAACGTAGGCGTTTAATTTGCCATGCAGGTAAATCTAATAACTGCCCCATCGCCTCCGATAATGATGCTACCTCTGCGGCTGCCATCGGATTAGTTGCATCTGCTTGATCGATTAGTTGCGCCATCCGTAAAAATGCCTGGATCTCATTAGATACTAGGTTATTATGCAAAGCTTGTTGTTGGATGGGCAAAGTATTGAGAGTATCATCTCCAATTTGATGTAAATCGTTATGAAAGCGTTGGAGATAATCTACTACGCGAGATACAACAATTCCAATATTATCCCGTTCTTTATTACCAAAATTAGCCGTAATTTCTTGGACTTGTTTAGTTAATTTAGCTTGTAACTCTCGATTGTAACTACCGATGTGCGCGATCGCTAAATTTACAGTCTCCCGTACCAATTCCGGCTCAAAAGTCCAAAACCCGTAAAATTTCCGTTCTCTGTCATTTTCTGGCATTCCAGATGCCCCATAATCAGCCGGAGATAATTCTTGACATAAGACCATTGCTGTGTATGTCTCCGATAGAATAATCAAGTGCCACTCTTGAGCCACCGGATCTCCCGAGTCGAGGGCTACTAGTGCAACATTAGCTAGCTGACTGGTGGGATGCTCGGCAAAATTAGCAGATGGTGCTGCTAAAATGACTATTTGAGAGGCTTTTTTAGCAATATCTCCATAACGCTCCGCTTCTTGCAGATACCACTTTCCTTGCTGGAAGGCGGTGATCGTCAGAGGTTTTCCTGTAGATTCTAGGATAAAGTCTTCTAGAGCATGACAGAGGGCAACCAGGGTGTTCTTGTAATATACCCCAAAATTGAGTGGTCTTTTACTGCCGCGATGGGTAGTTTCTAGGTGTTGTAAAATCGAGCCTTGTAGCATGGTATTTATATGTAGACTAACAGAGAATAATTAATCAAGGGTGCTGGATGAACGTAAAGTAATCTTCTGCCTGTCATCCTTTGTATTTTACACTTAATACTTCAGATTATATTTAATTCTTCATCATTTACACTTCACCCTTAAGAATATATCTCATTTTTTACACTTTTCCCATGATTAATCAATCTCAACCATTACCGCAGCCCCCGATGGAGAAAACCCGGTTCCAGCAATTGATGAGTAGTCTATACCAAACACCCATTGCTTTGGCAGTACTACTACTTGGCTTAATTCTGACAGGTTTTTCGTGGCAATACACAAAGCGAAGCGTAGAAAGAGAAACGACAGCCCTCCTGAATGACCAAGTTAATGAAGCAACTGTATCCATAAAAAACCGCATTCAAGTCTATCTGAATACATTTTACGCCGGAAAGGGATTCTGGATCTCAGAAAATCTTATTTGCGATCGAATATTCTGAACCTTTGCTAAAAAACCTAAAAGCAATTGGTTTAGATTTGGGATATGAACCTGTTCGCAGAAAAGGTGCTGAAAGGGCAAGAGATACCGGAAATCCAGCAGCGACTGGGCAGATAATTTTAGTTCAAGATCGAGCTAAAACTCCGGGCTTTCTCATTTACCTCCCCATCTATCGTCTTGGGATGCCAATTAACACTATAGCAGAAAGACAATCTGCTTTTTTGGGCTTTATTTATGCTCCTTTTCGAGTTCTTGATTTAGTCGAAGAAGGGTTACCTAAATCAGTTCAAGAAAACTTCGATTTGGTTATCTACAACGGCAAGGATTTAATGTATGGAAAAGCAGATAATTTAGCCAATCCTGAGATTCGCTCTCATTCCCGATATTACCGAAAAATTGTCGTGGATGTAGCTGGAGAAACTTGGAATTTATATTTTATCAGTAAATCAAAATTCACAATTGCTGGGGATAATTTTCCCAAAATTGTTTTAGTTATTGGTACTCTCACCAGTTTATTGCTATTTGCCATTGTTTTATCTTTATCTGCTGCTTATCGTCAAACCAAAACGGCTAAAGAAATCTCTGATGCCGCCAAAGAAGCGGCGGAGACAGCTAATAAAGCCAAAAGCATATTTTTGGCAAACATGAGTCACGAATTAAGAACCCCCCTCAACGCAATTTTAGGCTTTACTCAAATTATGAATCGCGATTCGTCATTGAAAGAAGAACAAATAGAAAATTTGGGTATCATTAGTCGCAGTGGGGAACATTTACTGTCTCTAATTAATGATGTACTAAATATGTCTAAAATTGAGGCAGGTAGGATTACGTTAAATCAAAATAACTTTGACATATATGAACTCCTGACTGTTTTAGAAGAAATGTTTATGCTGAGAGCAGAAGCCAAGGGATTACAGCTTATATTTAATTGCGATCCAGAGGTGACTAAATATGTATTTGCAGACGAAAGCAAGCTTAGACAAGTCTTAATTAATTTACTAGGTAATGCAATTAAATTCACTGAAGAGGGTAAGGTAACACTGCGGGTAGGAGTAGGGATACAAACAGAAAATAACTCTAACAAAAAATTAATCAGCTTTGAAGTAGAAGATACTGGTTATGGTATTAAATCAGATGATATAAAAACATTATTTGACGCTTTGCCACACAGAGGAAATATCCTGATAATTGACGATCAACTTGATAGCCTTCGTCTTCTAACTAATATACTAAGCGAACAAGGGTATGAAGTCAGTAGCGCCATTAGTGGCGTAATGGCATTAAAAACATTGCAGGCAATTGTACCGGATCTAATTTTATTAGATGTCAACATGCCCCACATGAATGGCTATGTAATTTGTGAAAAGCTGAAAGATAATCCCAATACAGGAGAGATTCCGATAATTTTTATTAGCGCATTAGACAATACATTCGATAAAGTTAAAGCCTTTCGCGTTGGTGGAATAGACTACATTACCAAGCCATTTCAGGTGGAAGAAGTTTTAGCTAGAATTGAGAATCACTTACATAATGTTCGGATAAAAAAACAACTACAAATCTCAGAATCAATCCAACGGGAAAGAGCCGAAAAACTTGCTCAAACACTGGAAGAGATCCAAAATACTCAATCCCAATTTGACAATGAAAAAATGTCTAGATTGATCTATATACTACCCAGATATGTCCAGGAAATCAATAACCCAGTCAACTCCATCATCAGCCACATCCCCGATGCCCATCATTATATAAAAGACTTATTGCGATTATTGGCACTTTATAAAAAAGCCTTGCCCAAACCAACAACAGAGATAGAGCAAGAAATTAAGGATATTGACTTAGAATCGATCGGATCGGATTTACCCAAGCTCTTAGATTCCATCAAGATAGCATCTAAACGGATTGATGAAATTGCGAAATCATTGTCTTCTCTTCTAAAGTAGCACTAAACAGCAACCAATTTTTCCTGAGATTTCTCCTTTCTTTCAATCGGCGCACTCAAAGCCTCTTCTAATTCCGCACAACCCAATTTTTCTTCCAGAATCTTCATCACTTCTCGCCCAAAATCATGAGGATTTTGCCGCCAAGCTTGGAGACAGATTTCACCAAAGAAAGAGCCGAAAGGTTGAGGATTCCAGAGTAATTTTTTAGCTGTCCAAGGCATGAGACTCATTGGGTTATAATCCCGTGATATAATGTTATTTTCAAAGGCATATTCTTCTAAATGAGTGTGGGGTTGTAACCCAATAAAGAAAATAGCAGGTTCAACTTTATCCACCCCAAATATTCTTTCCAACTCCCGGTGATAGGCAATAGTTTGGCGAATCGTATCGAAAGTTTCATCGATCACATTAAAAGAGTAGTTAACAGATACTAAATCGTTAAAACCAGCTTCTTTTAAATCTCGAGAATTTTGCAGTACCGTGCGGAGATTATAGCCCATCCGCATCTTCCGCACCAATTCCTGGGAACCACTGGTAATCCCAATCTCAAAATAATTCATCCCAGTTTTAGCCATAAGTTGGCACAATTCTGGGGTAAGATTATCAGCACGGATATAAGCCGCCCAATGAATATCTTTCATCCCGGAATCCAGGATTTTCTGCAAAAGTTCAACCGCATCGCTCATAAATTTTCGTGCAGGAATAAACTGAGCATCAGTAAACCAAAAATTGCGAATCCCCCTGTCATAAAGTTGGCGCATTTCTGCCACTACTTGATCTGCCGGGTTGATTCTTACCTGCTTCCCTTCCACCACAGTATAGACACAATAACAGCAATTATGAGGACAACCCCGTTTGGTTTGCACGCCGATGTAGAAATCATCCTCTTGTAAGTAGTAATCAAAACTAGGCCAAATCCTTTGGATGTAGTCGTAGTTACAGGCAGTTTTTTCGATAGGAGTAGGGCTTTCATGAATCATACGCGATCGCGGTTTATTCTCCCCAACCACATAACACCTTTCATCATCAAAGTCTTCACCCCGCAGCAGCTTTTCCAGTAAAGCCTCTCCCTCACCAACAGAAACAATCGTGCCAGTGGGTAGCTGACTTTCCAGTTGCTCGTAGAATACACTTACCGCTCCACCCCCTACCATAGTACGAGCATCAGGATTGTATTGGCGGGCACGTTTTAGTCCTCGTTTGATTAACCCCACATTCCGCCACAGTTCATTATAGTAAGATGCCGCTAGACGCAATCCTCCCAAAGCTCCACGTAACTTGATCAAAGGATTGCGGGCATAGTAAAACTCAAAAGCATTTTGGAGAGGGTTACCCCCTCTTCCCCCCACAGGCGCATAAATTTGAATATCCCGCCAAGAAAATACCAGCAGACTAGGTTGAAACTCATCTACACAAGCATCAAGGGCGCTGGTGAAATCCAAAGGTGGTATGGTTCCCAAGTCAAAAATCTGCTGCTCAACTTCTGGGAACAGCTTATGAACATGATCCGCCAAATAGACAACCCCAATCGGGAAGATAGGGTTACAGGGAAGGCGAACATAGAGTATCTTCTGAGTCATGGTCAGTTTCATGTTAAAGAATTTATCTTTTATATTAAGTCTAATGAAGATTTCTAATCCAGAACAAGTATCCCACCTGTCAGCCATTAGTCCCGGCTGTCACCCCATACCCTTCGTATTGAGCGATTCATCGCCACCGTTCCCGCTCCTATCTCACAAAAATTTCCTTAATCCACTTGGTAGTCGAGTTTACAACAATCTGGGGATCGCAAGTGCTAACGTGGGTTAGGTAATAAAAAAATAACTTCATTTAGCACTTTTGCAGTTATGGCTCAGATTCTAGACCCCCTTCCTTCTAATAACCAAGATTACATCCTCTGCTGCTACGTCAACGCCACCAGCCAGATGCAGATAGCCCGTATAACAAACATTCCCAACTGGTATTTTGAGCGAGTCGTTTTCCCGGGACAGCGCTTGGTGTTTGAAGCCCTACCAGAAGCTCTTTTAGAAATTCACACTGGAATGATGGCAAGTTCCATTCTTTCAGATAGCATCCCTTGTACTCGCTTGTGTGTGGATCAATGCCACCAGCCCAGCACCGATTCAGTTATAGAATCTATTGTTGACACTCCCCGGTCTAAAGACACGGGGATTCTTAAGACATCGAGCGCCTTA
>NZ_JAMZMM010000370.1 GCF_024178385.1 Limnofasciculus baicalensis BBK-W-15
GTTTTAATTCAAAACTCAAAACTCAAAACTCAAAACTCAAAACTCTCTTCCCCACCCAGAATTTCGACTCAAGCAATATTTGGGGGTATATTGCTAGGATATGATCTAGGTGTTAAATGAGTTTGTTGGATTTGAGTTTGAATTAAGCGTTGTAGGTCATCTCGACGCACTTCGGTTCCGGCGGCTAAATTACCAGGTGTATCAAAAAAAACTATACTAGTTACGGTTTCCAGTGCTAACATCTGGAACAGTATGTGAGTGACCGCTACGGGCACTGCTATTACTTGCGGGTCCCAACTAGATTGAAAATCCCCAGCATCCGCAAGTGTAGGGAAAGCATAGATAACATTTTTCTCAACATCCGGCTGGGCGCGATTACTTAGGGTAGTCACCACCCATCCCTCGTCAAGGGTTTGGAGAATATGATACTCCAAGTGTTTAAGCTGGCTAGCAAGGAGTTTGAGAATAGGGGAAATAGCCTCAACCATTTGGGGCGTTGTCCCGTCGCGGGGGGCATGATCGATCAGGAGTTGTATTTGTTGTGCTAAATCCATGTTTGAGCTGGAAAGTAGGGCAATTGTGCTGCTATTTAAGAGTCTAAACCGGGGAATGGGGAATGGAACAGCGGACTTTGGACTAAAATTACCAACGGAGATGTATAGTATTGGCGACCTTTGGGTAGCTTTGTCTAGGTTTCTCTGAGCGGTAGTAACCAATAACCAATTGTGTGTTAAGGTCGTTTTTGACTAATGAAGATCGTGAGGGAAGTCTGCCAGGGCGTGGAGACAATCTTTCAACTACTATATGAAGAACTCCGGCAGTCCACTAATGCCTCGGAGCAGAATTGTCGTGAGGTGGCGGAGCGTTTAGCTTCGGAAGTCACTCGCATCTGTAACGAGAGCAATCGGATTCAGACTTCTGGAGATGTTGAAAGCTGGGCGAAGACGCTAGCAAATCATCGACTCAAGCAAGTCTTGGGGTATTACCAACTGGGTTCTCACCGAGGAAGGGTAGAACTTCAGAGTACGCTATCTGCGATCGTGTACCGCTACATTACACCATCTAAAACCCCAGGTAGCTACCAATCTCGCGTTACCCTAATTGAAGATTTTTTACAAGGATTTGCGATCGAAGCATTGAATGCCTTTCGGCGAGAAACCTCACTTAACGAAAAGTATCGCCCCCATACCCTTTTGGAGTTGGCGGAATACATGGCCTTTACCGAAAGGTATGGCAAGCGCCGCATTCCCTTACCCAATCGTAACTCCCAGCAATTGCTGATTCTCAGGGCACAGACATTTTCCCAACAGCAACCGCCAGAAACCTCGGTCGATATGGATACAGCAGCCGAAGGCGGTGCTACAGATTCCGATAATACCTGGAATGACCCGGCGATTCAGCAGGTGCGGGAAGTGATGGTGGCATCTGAACCGGAGCCGATAGAAGGCAACCTGCGAGAAAAAGTAATTGAGGAATTATTTGCTTATTTAGAAGAAAAGCAGCAACAAGACTGCGCTGACTATTTTACCCTGCGCCTGAAAGACCTCCCCACTAGTGAAATTGAGGAAATTTTGGGTATCACCCCCAGAGAAAGGGACTATTTGCAGCAGCGCTTTAAATACCATTTGATTCGGTTTGCCCTGTCTCACCGCTGGGAATTAGTCCATCAGTGGTTGGAAGCAGATTTGGAAAAGAATCTGGGGTTAACTCCTCAAGAGTGGGAGCTATTTCAGAGCAAATTGACAGCGGATAGGAGACAATTACTGCAACTGAAGCAAGAAGGGAAATCCCCTCACGAAATTGCTCAGGTTTTAAAATGTACGGTTACCCAAGTCGAAAAGCGATGGTTTAAACTGCTTGAGAGAGCTTGGGAGATTCGCAATCGTTCAGTATCCGGATCAGGTGCATCTACAGATGAATAGTGACATAAACAATAACTCGGATCTCTATAGTCGCCTAATTGATTGGCTACTAGAAGATCCCATTCCCGCTGCTTCAGGATCAGCAGACGGGCTGACCCCTGGTCATGTCCCTCAAGGTGAAACTACAGCAGCGGATTTTCAATTGGATCGTTTTGATTTAGACCCTTTGGATTTAGAAGACGTGAACATTGCGCCAACCAAACCACAAAACCCCGAACGAGGAAGGGGAAATGATAACCCCAATCCCGATCCCGTTGAACCTGGCGGTGCTAGCCGTCGCTACAATTTGGGAGAAATGCCAACCGTAGAAAACCGTTTTGAGTCGATCATCAAGCGGAAACTTAAGGAAGAAATCGAACGCCGTCCTCCCCTATTTCCCTGGGAGACAGAAATTGGTGACTACGAACCGGATTTCCCGGAAACTGTTCCAGATACCTGGATTAGACCAGCCCATTTGTGGTTACCTCAGCTTGACAAGCTGGCTTTACCTGTACCGCTCCCGGAAATTGTTTTAGCACAATTGCTGGATGCTTGTGCGGAAGTCATGTCCTATCGAAATCAGATTGGTAGGAAAATGGTTAAAGCTGTGGAAAGCTTATTTCCTGGCGAATCCCAATCGATCAACTTCTGGACTGAACGATTGCTTTTGGGGTATTTTCGTTCGGTAGACCAACTCGCCTCTCCCCCTTATGAGGAGGCGACTGTTGAGCAACAAATGCTCTTGGCTTTGTTAGCAGCCAAAGAAATTATCAGCACGCTAACTGTACCAATTTCTCCGCTCCATGCCACTGTAGAACGTCAGTGGCAGACTACTGCTGGTATTGTAACTGTTCAAGCAGAATACCAGAAGCAACAAGGAGTTCCTAAACTCCGCGTTACCGCTCGTTTACCTCGCGGTGGTAGTTTGACCTTACGGACTCCCCAGGCATCAGCCGTTTCGCAACGCACCTACCCCGGCTACCTGAGTGTTGAATCCTTTGATTTGGAACCGCACCAAATCTATCCGCTAGAAATTCGATTCCATGACTCCGAACAGAGTCCGTTAGTTTTCGCCATCTACCCGACGGTGTAATTTAGTATTCCCTACGATTGTTGGGAGATTCTCTCACTCCCTACCTAAGTTGGAAAAAAAATCAAGCAGTCGGTGAATAATAATTTTTGATTTGGGAATGATTTAGCTCTAGAGGTTCTACATTAGAATGTAACTTGGTATAACTTAGATCTTGCACGCCTGTGACTAGAAGTCGCCGCTACACAGACAAAACCCACCTACGTGGGTTTAAAAGCCTTGATTTTCTGTTAGTCCGCGTCGGGAGACTTGGTTTCTCTAGCCGCGATTTCTAATCGCCAGGACTAGGTGCAAAATCTCAGTATAAAATCAAAAGTTTTCTCTCGCTTTCCCTTGCTATCAGCGAATCGCTATGTCTAATACTTCAGGGACAAGGCACTCACAGGGTCTACTTAGTTTTAATCAGTTGTGGCATCGTCTCCAAAGGATGCCACCTCCTAAAACTGAAAATTCAATCTGGCTAAGGGTGCTGGTACAGGGATTAGTAATTATCGGGATTGTCGCTACTGATATTGCTGCTGACACTCAGATGAGTTTTTGGGCAGTACCTCTGAGTATTGTTGGGGCAATTTGGAGTTGGTATCGCCGCAGCAATCGCAATATTGCGGTTAAATTTTTCCTGGCGATGGGGATGTTGCTGTCCATGGGGTCATTTTTTCAGAATTTATTAGGTAACCTGAATGATACCCGTTTGGTTTTGGCTCAGTTATTAATTCAAGTGCAAGTTTTGCACAGTTTTGACTTACCCCGCCGCAAGGATTTAGGCTATTCAATGGTAATTGGTCTGATTCTCTTGGGTGTGGCGGGGACTCTAAGTCAGACGCTGGCGTTTGCTCCGTTATTGTTGGTATTTTTAGCGATCGCACTTCCTGTTCTCATCTTAGACTATCAGTCGCGCCTCGGTCTAGCTCCCCAGCCAAAACGCCAAAAGTCTCCGACTAAAGGGAAACCGTCTTCACTTCTTTCTTTCAAACGTTTAAGTTTATTTTTACTGGTAATTATTGGGCTAGGATTAGCAATTTTTGCCCTAATGCCTCGGTTTCCAGGTTATCAACTCCAAACTTTTCCAGTCAGTGCGCCTATTGAACTAAAAAATAAGAATTTTGAGTCCACAAATCGCGGTATTGTCAATCCAGGATATGGACGGAATGGCAAGGAAGGTAGTGGTGGTAGTGGGAAAGATAAGAGCAGTGGTCCTGGTGAAATGGATGAGGCTTTTTATTATGGTTTTGGTAGTAAAATTAATCAGAATCTGCGAGGTGAATTAAAACCAAAGGTGGTATTGCGAGTCCGTTCCCAAGCACCAGGATTTTGGCGGGTACAAGCATTTGACCATTACACTGGTCAAGGATGGGAAATTTCTCGCGAGGATAAGGTACAGGAAGTAACTCGTCCACCATGGTCTTATCGTTTCCAACTTTATCCTACTGTCTTTAATATTGGTCGCACGAAAGAGGTAATTCAAAGTTACACTGCGGTATCAGAATTACCGAATATTATTCCTGCTTTATCTTATCCCAAAGAACTTTTCTTTCCTACTGAAGAAATCGCTATTGATACAGAAGGGAGTTTGCGATCGCCCCTAGGATTACTGGAAGGACTAACCTATACGGTAGTGTCAGATGTGCCATTGCGCGATCGCACTCGTCTCCAAAACTCTCCCAATGACTACCCCAATACCATTAAACAATACTACCTAGACGTTCCACCGGAAATTGCCGATCGGGTTCGACAAAAAGCTGAACAAATATTAGCTAAATCCCCTAATCCTTTTACTTCATCTTATGAAAAAGTACTCTATTTAACTCAAGCACTAAAGCAACTTTATCGAATTCCCGAAGATCCCTTTGGCTTCCCATATTTAGGAGAAAATGAAGATTTAGTTGAATCTTTTCTCTTTAAACAGGAAGGCGGTTATCCCGACCATTTTTCTACCGCATTAACAATAATGCTCCGTTCCCTAGGCATTCCAGCACGATTAGTAGTGGGATTTGGTACTGGTCAATTTAATCCATTTACCGGATTATATATTGTCAAAAATGTCGATGCTTATGCGATGACTGAGGTATATTTCCCTAACTACGGTTGGTTTGCATTCGATCCAATTCCTGGACATGAATTGTTTCCTCCCAGTGTAGAAGATACAGAATATTTTGGAGTATTACAACAGTTTTGGAAGTGGATTGCGGGTTGGTTGCCTTCTCCGGTTACTAGTTTCGTTGGTGCTTTGTGGAATCGGATAATTGGTTTTATAATAGGAGGAATCGTTTGGCTGTGGCGGATTTTCTCTAGTGGGTGGGTGGGTTTGTTTACGGGTTTGATTTCTGCGATCGCACTTGGTTTTATCGGTTGGCTAGGTTGGGGACAATTCCAAGCTTGGCGCTATCGTCGCTGGTTAGCTAAATTACCGCCAATGGAAAGTCTTTATCAGCAAATGTTGAAGGTTTTGGGGACGAAAGGCTATATTAAGCATCCGGCTCAGACTCCCTTAGAATATGCTAGTAGTATCCGTCAACAGCAGCCTGATGATTCGGCTGATGCGATCGAGGAAATTTCTCATGCTTATGTGAGATGGCGCTATGGTTTGGTGACTCCGAATATTCAGGAATTGCGAGTGCGATTGCGGGATTTGGTTAAAAGTAATCAGCGGTTGGAGAATAAAAGAATAGCGAGGAGTTAAGTTTCATCAAGTTCTGTAGGTGTAGATACTGTTACCAGATGTATCGGGTTCATTATCTCAGATTCATGGTGGACAAATTTCCAGAAAAGGAGAGCTAATATGAGTTTTTATCCTCAACTCGACAATCTCACCCTCATGTAAGACAAGCTGCACAAACTGCGATTGAGATACTTGAACGCAACTCCGTATGAGTCTCCAGAGTTTTGCCCTCTCCCAACCCCCCCTCTCCCTCAAAACAAAGTACTTAACATAACTTAACAAATCCACAAACGGCTGAAAGTGGCTTAAC
>NZ_JAMZMM010000371.1 GCF_024178385.1 Limnofasciculus baicalensis BBK-W-15
CCTCTGCCCCCTACCCCCCTGCCCCATTCAGTCGCTACACTAGATCGGGAGTCAAATAACCCTGGTTAGACTGTAAGTCAAAAATCAAATCTTAACAAAGAACATCCATTAGTCTAAAGGAGACGAAGATTGGACGACACTTATCAAGCTTATCTAAATCGGGTAACACAATTAACCTTGCCCGCTACCTATCAGTCACAGTTGCAGCACATTCAGGAGTCACCAAAATTTGAGCCTCTGACAGATGGTACCAGACGGGCTGTACCCTTTCCGGGTTGTACAGTGGTGACACCACCTTGGGGAGACGAATCAGAAAATGCGGAATTCTACACTAATTTACAGCAACTTCAGCAGGAGCTATTAGAGCAACTCGAGCCGGGTTTAATGATACCCCTGCCTCCCGATAGCTTTCATTTAACCCTTGCTGACTTAATTTGGAATAATGCTTATCGGGATGCTAAAAGGGAAAATTCTGAATTTGAACAGCAATTACATGAACGAATTACTGATAGTTTTCAGAAATATCAGGATTCATTTGCCAACGGGAATCCAATTGGGTGGCAATTATTAGGTTTAATGGTAATGCCCAGAGCAATTGGTGTATGTTTAGCACCAAAAGATGAAGATTCCTATCAGCGGATTTTATACCTCCGCCGCGCAATTTATCAAAATCCCGGTTTGATTGCTTTGGGAATTGAACAGCAATATGATTTTACTGCTCACGTTACATTAGGTTATTTTGGGGAAATTCCAGCTAATCTAGATCGCGATCGCATGATGAACTTGCTTTCAGCTTTTAATCAGCAGTTGTTAGAAAAGGAAGGGACTTCATTCTTTGTACAGCGGGGAGAATTACGGAAGTTTGATGATATGATGCGGTATTATCGAGAACCGGATTATCCTGTTTTGGAGTTTTAAGGAGTTTAGCCTTAATATTTCATTCATTGGCTTCGGAGTTAGATATTTTTAACGCAAAGAGCGCAAAGTTTGGCGCATAGACGCGCAGCGGCTTCTCGTTAGAGTAGAGCGCAAAGGGTTTATGCAATCTTTTTCGTTAAGTTGAATAACGAGAAGTCGGGCGGGTTGGGATTTGAGTGCTATCCTTTATTGACAGGATTTACACATAAGTCTTCAGAAACCCGGTTTCTTCGTCAATATCAATCGTTTAAACCCACGATTTTTTGTAGAAACCGGGTTTCTTTGCGTAAGTCTTAATTGAGTCATGTTTTTCCCTACACCCGCCCCTATTATGAAATTGCCTATCCATCCAATTATGGAGCAAAGTTTTGCCGTCATTGACAGAGAAATTGGTGAACATAAGTTTACTTCTGGTGAATATGCGATTGTGCAGCGAGTTATTCATACTACTGCTGATTTTGAATTTGCTCAATTGATTAAATTTAGCCCAGGTGTAATTGAAACTGCAATTGCGGCTTTACAAAATAAGACTCCTATTATTACTGATGTGGGGATGGTAAGGCAAGGTATCGCTAATTTGGTTGCTCAAACTTTTAATAATCCTATTATTGTTGCTGTTGAGGAAGCACCTGTGGCACTTCCTGGCAAAACTCGCACGGAAACTGGTTTATTGTCATGTTGGCGTAAATTTCCAGAGGCAATTTTTGTTTTTGGTAATGCGCCTACGGCACTATTAGCTTTCTGTGAGGTATTGAAAAATACGTCTGTGAAACCTGCTTTCGCGATTGGCGCACCTGTGGGTTTTATCTCGGTTGTGGAATCGAAACATGCTTTGGCAAAAACTTCTATTCCTCAGATTCGGGTTGATGGGCGTAAGGGGGGATCTCCTGTTGCTGCTGCTATTCTTAATGCTTTAATTGTTTTGAGTTGTTAGTTGTTAGTTGTTGGTTGTTGGTTGTTGGTTAACGATTTTCTGAGATAAGGGGCTAAGAAACCCGGTTTCTTAATGTGAAGTCTTGGAGAAACCAGATTTCTGAATATGAAGTTTATTTACACCCATCTCCTTACTCATTGATTAATTCTTTACCTAACAACCAATAATAAATAACCAATAACAAATAACAAACAACAAATAACAAATGACAAAAATACATGTTATCGGAATTGGCTTAGATGGCGCTGCTGGATTAACGGATTCAGTGCGAGAAATAGTAGAAAATGCAACATTATTAATCGGTAGCAGTCGCCATTTAAGCTACTTCCTGTCTCATCCAGCACCCCGTCTAGTCTTGGGAGATTTCAAACTGGCAATTAGCGAGATTCGCAATAATTTAGCAGAATTAGATGAAAATTACTCGATTGTCGTATTAGTAAGTGGAGATCCGCTATTTTTTGGTTTAGGAAGGTTATTATTAGAAGAGTTGCCACCAAAACAAATAACTTTTTATCCTCATGTCAGTGCGGTGCAATTAGCATTTAGTCGGGTAAAAGTTCCCTGGCAAGATGCTGTGGTAATTAGTAGTCATGGGAGATCTTTAGATGCTTTAACTCAAGCACTACAGGAAGGGCTTGACAAAATTGCCGTTTTAACAGATAGCGTAAATACGCCCAGTGCGATCGCAAATCTTCTCTTAGCTTTGGATTTATCGACTCGTTACGAATTCTGGGTGTGTGAAAATCTGGGAGGAATGGATGAAAAGGTACAGTTTTTATCGATTAATGCGGTATTGAAGGAATGCTTTGCTCCGTTAAATGTGGTGATATTATTACGTCAATCCGATCCCATTGATTTAGGGATAAATGTTGATAATTTACCGATATTAGGGTTATCAGATCGGACATTTGTGAGTTTTCGCGATCGCCCTGGTTTGATGACTAAGCGAGAAATCAGAACTTTAGTATTAGGAGAATTAGCTTTACAACCCCAACAAATAGTTTGGGATATCGGTGCGGGAACGGGATCTGTATCAATAGAAATTGCTCGATTATGCCCTACCTCTCAGGTATACGCGATTGAAAAAACGGCGATGGGAAGTACTTTAATTGAACAGAATTGCCGCCGCTTGCAGGTGACAAATGTAATTTCGATTCACGGGAATGCACCAGATATCTTACAAAATATTCCCACACCAAATCGGATTTTTATTGGCGGGAGTGGGGGGAATTTATCTGCTATTTTGGATTTCTGTAAGCTGAAGTTAGCCCCAAATGGCATAATTGTCTTAGCCTTTGCTACATTAGAACATCTGAATCAATCCCTGACTTGGTTTAAAGAAAACGATTGGCAGTATAAGTTATTGCAAATTCAGCTATCCCGCTCCATTTCCGTGGCAAAATTAACTCGTTTTACACCCCTCAATCCAGTAACAATTGTCACAGCAAAAGGATGAATTATGAAGGTTGAAGGATTACTCCCTTTGCAATAGAAGATGATCTATCTCTTCCTTAGTGTCTTAGTGTCTTAGTGGTTTATTAAATAGTTATTCTTCCACCGCGAAGGGAGTAAGTAAAAAAATAGTTTTACCCCACTCCCCACTCCCCCATTTTCCTAAATATCCAAATCAGTGAAATTCAATCTGGAGCCATAAGTTTCAATGAATTCCCGACGAGGTGCAACACGATCCCCCATTAGCACAGTAAAAATCCGATCCGCTTCCGCCGCATCTTCAATCTCAATTTGTTTTAAAGTACGAGTTTCCGGATTCATTGTAGTTTCCCACAACTGCTGCGGCATCATTTCACCCAAACCTTTGAAGCGCTGAATAGTGTAATTAGCGTTGGAGGGAAATTCTGATAGAAGCTGTTGCAATTCGCGATCGCTATAACAGTAGAAATGATTCTTTCCCCGCTCTATTTTATATAATGGAGGGCAAGCAATATAGATATATCCTTGATCCACAAGAGAGCGTTGATAGCGATAGAAAAATGTCAGTAATAGAGTGCGGATATGTGCCCCATCTACATCAGCGTCAGTCATTAAACAAATGCGATGATAGCGTAATTGGGCAGGATTAAACTCCTCACCCTTAACACCCAATCCCAATGCTGTGATTAATGACTGAATTTCCGTATTCTTGTACATTTTGGCATCATCAGTCTTCTCAATATTGAGAATCTTCCCACGGAGAGGTAAAATAGCTTGGAAGCGGCGATTTCTTCCTTCTTTTGCCGTACCTCCTGCTGATGCACCTTCTACAATAAATATCTCTGATTCTGAAGGATCTCTGGAGCTGCAATCTGCTAATTTACCTGGTAAAGGAGATGATTCTAAAACCGATTTGCGGCGCACCAATTCCCGCGCCCGCCGTGCTGCTTCTGCGGCTTTAAAAGCTTGGATTGCTTTTTCTAAAATAGCATCTACTACTTGGGGACGGAATTCTAGGTATTCTGTCAATACCTCTCCCACCATAGAATCGACAATCCCTCTTACTTCCGTATTCCCTAATTTGGTTTTGGTTTGCCCTTCAAATTCTGGATTGGGGACTTTAACTGAAATCACCCCAGTTAAGCCTTCCCGGATATTTTCACCAGCGAGATTAGGCTCATTTTCTTTAATTTTATTCCGTTTCCGCGCGATCGCATTCATCATCCGCGTCAATACTGTCTTTAACCCCTCCAAATGAGTACCGCCATCAATGGTACGGATATTATTGGCAAAACCCAATAAATTATCATTGTAGGCATCGACGCACCATTGCAATGCTACTTCAATGTAAATACCATTCTTTTCACCTTGGATATAAACAACTTCTTGGTGGAGGGGTTCCTTTTCCCGATTCATGTAGGCAACATATTCTTGAATGCCACCTTCATAATAATAAGTTTCTATCCGTGGTTCCGCAAGTCGATGATCGGTAAATGTAATCTGCACTCCGGCATTCAAATACCCTAATTCCCGCAATCGCCCTGATAGAGTGTTGTAGTCAAACTCAATTCCAGTAGTGAAGATTTGCGTATCGGGCATAAAGGTAACTGATGTACCTGTGCGCTCTTCATCTTCACTAGGTTTAGCGATAAGCTCAGTAACAGGAATTCCTCTTTCAAAACGCTGGATGTGTACCTTTTTATCGAGCCAAACTGTTACTACCACCCACTCTGAGAGGGCGTTAACGACAGAAATTCCGACTCCGTGCAATCCTCCAGATACCTTATAGCCGCCGCCGCCAAACTTACCCCCGGCGTGCAATACTGTCATGACTGTTTCCAGTGCCGATTTCCCTGTGCTAGGGTGGATTCCGGTCGGGATGCCTCGTCCGTCATCTGTTACACTAACGGAACCATCGGCATTGATATCTACTTCGATATGGGTACAATGTCCAGCAAGAGCCTCATCGATCGAGTTGTCTACAACCTCGTATACTAGATGATGGAGTCCTCTGGGTCCAGTAGTACCAATGTACATACCCGGTCGCATCCGCACTGGATCGAGACCTTCAAGAACCTGAATCTGATCGGCACTGTAACTACTCGTCATGTAAGGGCTACTCCATTAAAAGCTTTTAGCCGTTTTGATCGCTCAAAATGGCAAAACACTCTCAAATTATAACATAAAAGGCTTGACGACCACTGCGGCTAGCTCTGAGTAGATATTTATAGTTGGGATAAACCTATTTTAGATTGGGGAGTTGAGATTTTGGCTACTGGGATTGATTACTGGTAAATTTGGGAAGATAGAAGAGTATTGTCTCATAACTGCGATCGCAAAAACTAGCCACCTCCCCCTCTCTATATTAATTAATTATGACTATTCATCCAGACATCATATTAATTGTAATCTGTGGTGCTACCGCTACGGGTAAGTCTGGACTAGCCTTAAAATTAGCAGAGCGATTGGGTTCAATAATTCTTAGTGCTGATTCCCGTCAAGTATATCGCGATTTTGATATTGGTACTGCCAAGCCTTCCTCAGCACAGCAACAACAAATTCCCCATTATTTAATCGACATTTGCGCTCCGACAGAAACCTTAACCCTAGCAGATTACCAAGGACAAGCTCAATCTTTAATTACCTCTTCCCCTTCTTCCAGTAGGGGAATGGGG
>NZ_JAMZMM010000372.1 GCF_024178385.1 Limnofasciculus baicalensis BBK-W-15
TCAAAACTCAAAACTCAAAACTCAAAACTCAAAACTCTCTTCCCCACTCCCTAATGAATTAACGGAGATTGCGACTTGTGAGTTCGGTTATACTACTTCAGATAAATGGTCGATCCTATTATGCTCATAATCAGAAGAGCAGAGCTGGTATTCCATGGGGATAGATAATAGTAGTGCAAAAGTGGTTGTTGCCAAGTGTAAGTGAAGTTTTAGCCCAGAGTACAGAAACTGGCTCACATGAGCCAATCGTACAGGAGGGGGGACTTTCTAATGGAAGCGAGAGGGGATTGCGAATTGCTGCGAGTCGCAAGATAAAAGAGTGTGCTAAAGCTCAAAGAGAATGGCAAAGTGCGATCGCATCTTTGGAAGAATTACTCTTGCAAGTGCTTTCCCAAATAGACAGAGATTCTCAGGCATCATCCTTGCAAGGATTACTTTTAGTTAATCCTGCGCCTGTCTTAAGTCACTCCGCACTCCTATCCCGTTTCCAAACCGGAATTTTTAGAGCGGAAGCATTGCTGGATTGGCATGGAATACAGTTTCAGTTACCGCCTGGGCAACGGGAACAATATCAACAGATTGCTAACACTCCTTACGATTTACCTTTGTTCATCAGGGATCCCTTAGCAGCAGAAAAGTTTTGTTTGGTATTTACCAATAAATTTAGCTTAGTAATGGCTGCTGGAGAAGACATGACTGGTGTTCCGGCTTTTCGGTTTTCCTTCGCTCCAGAAGACGTTGAACAAGCTTGGACATCCCTTTATCCTCGGCTATTACTGACAAGTTCCCATCAACTTAGTCAGTTAGAAACTTTAGTCAAAGAGTTTGCACCCAAACCACCAGATTACCGAATTGTAATGGAATTTGGGCGTAAACTTCTCCAGAATTTACCAGAATTACCCCAAGTTGAGAAAAGCCATACCCTATCGGTCAATTTTACAAGTGGAGTTACTCAATCCTCAAAACCTCAGTCTGATAGTAATCACTTTTGCGATACCTCTGGTGGGCGAAGCGCAAATCGCGAAATGAGCCAAGAGCGATCGACATTAAGGTTACCAAAAGATAGCACCGATCGCCATTGGGAAAGGTTGGTAAAAAATGATTGGCAAGATTGGGAAGAAAAAACTATTGGCAGAAGGCGATATAAGTCTAACTCAGATGTTACCGATCGCCTGTTTAGCTCCGACTCCCCTACCAATGAATCTCACCCTGATTTCGAACTACTGCAAGCCCTAACTCATGAAATTCGCACACCGCTAACCACAATTCGAACCTTAACAAAACTCTTATTAAAGCGTCGAGATTTACCAGGAGAAGCGATCCGACGTTTAGAAATTATTGATCGTGAATGTACTGAACAAATAAATAGAATGGAGCTGATTTTCCGAGCCGCCGAATTAGAAAATACTACAGTTAAGCAATCTGCGGTGAATCTTACCTCTATGTCTGTGGCTCAGGTATTTGAGCAGAGTATTCCTCGGTGGCAAAAGCAAGCTGAACGGCGTAGTTTAACCTTGAATGTGATTTTGCCCCAAAACCTACCAACTGTTGTCAGCAATCCCGCAATGCTGGATCAGGTGTTAAGTGGTTTAGTGGAGAATTTCACGCGCACTTTGCCAGGAGGCAGTCATATTCAAGTACAGGTAACAACAGCCGGAGATCAACTTAAGTTACAATTCCAGTCTCAATCAGATCGAGAAAATTCTGGTAATTCAGATAATTTAAGTAACGGAAGTTTTCGGACTTTAAAATCAATTGGTCAGCTTTTGATGTTCCAACCAGAAACGGGTAGTCTCTGTTTAAATCTTAAGGTAACCAAACATTTATTTCAAGCCTTGGGTGGTAAGTTAATTGTACGCCAGCGCCCTCAAGAGGGGGAAGTGATGACTATCTTTTTACCATTAGAGGTTGGTGGTGGGATTGATTATGAAGTAAAACTGCGAAATTAATCAGGGGATTTAATTCTCTCCACATGCTTAACTTATAGCCCTTTTCATGTGAGTGAGGTAATCCAGAAACCGGGTTTCTTTAAGAAAAAAGCTAGAAACCCGGTTTCTTTAACAGGACTTACGCAGCGACACCATATATAGTGGGAATGGTGCGTTAGCAAAGCTAACACACCCTACAAATAGATGCTTTGCGTAAGTACTGTTTAATAAAAAATCTAGAAACCGGGTTTCTATTCTGTACTTCAGGCAACTGAAAACCTCTTTTTTTCTAAAAAGTTCTGAATAGACGAGCAGATATAATCTATCTCTTGATTGGTGAGATCAAAGTGAGAAGGTAGGTTGATACCTCTTTGGTATACTTTATGGGTGATGGGGGTATAAATATTCTCAGTTTCGTACATTGGCATATCAGAAATTGGATAAAAATAAGCTCTAGTATCTATGCCTTGTAACCGAAGCATCTCCATCAAATTATTTCGCTGTCTCTCTGTATAACCTTCTATTTCAATACAGATTAGCCAGTAAACACTAGTCGCCCAGTCAGCAGTGAAGTTTAGTTTCAAGCCAGGGATACCCGATAGTTTTTTTTGATACTGGCTAAATATTTCTATTCTTTTATTGATAAATTGATCTATTCTCTGAAGTTGAGCCAAACCAAGAGCAGCCTGGATATTTGTCATGCGATAGTTATAGCCAAACTCATCATGCCAATATCGCTTTGATCTACTCATGGCATGATCTCGCAAATATTTTGCTCTTTGATAAAATGCTTCATCATTAGTCGTAATCATTCCTCCTTCCCCAGAAGTAATCATCTTATTCCCATAGAAACTAAAGATGCCACAGTGGGATAAAGAGCCAACTTTTTGACCATTAATTTCAGCCCCGTGAGCTTCCGCTGCATCTTCCATAACTATAAGATTATATTGTTTAGCCAATTGATTAATGGCGATCATATTGGCCGGATGTCCATAAAGATGAACAGCTATTATGGCTTTAGTATTTTCGGTTATTGCTTTTTCAATTTCCAGAGGATTGATACATAAAGTATCTTCTTCTATGTCAACTAATACAGCTTTTGCTCCGGTATAATGGACAGCGCTAGCCGTAGCAATGAAGGTTAAATCTGGGACAATTACTTCGTCGCCTGCTTTGATTCGGTAGGTGGCTAGTGCGAGATGTATTCCTGTTGTGCCGTTGGATGTGGTTAAAGCATATTTTGTGCCGCAGTAAGCGGCAAAGCTTTCCTCGAATTTAGTGATATATTCGCCAAGTGAAGATACCCAGCCAGATTTAAGTACATCAGTTACATAGTCAATTTCTAACTGAGTGATAGATGGTTGAGATATGGGGATAAATTTTGTCATTTTATTGTGTGAAATTGATAACTAATGGCTAATGGTTAACTTGCTATTGATGGCAAGCTATAGAAAACCAAACTAATCCAGACATATATAACATCTCTAGATGATGCTGGTTTAAATTTAGTGTGGTTAATTAATCCCTTAGCGCTAGAAGATTATCTATATCTTCCTTTGTGTCTTAGTGTCTTAGTGGTTTGTGAAATAGTTATTCTCTCAGCGCGAAGGGAGTGAGGGGATTTTAGATAATATGTGAAGCAAAGACTTTGGCGTTTTCCATTTGGCAATGGGGCTTGTACCATTGATGAGCGTTATCAGCAATTGTTTGTAATTGACTGGAATTAAGCTGTCTCAAATGTTCGCCCATTACCAAATAATTTTCATTCATTTTAATTCCATCGGCTTCTGAGGGATTGTATTGAGTACCCAGAGGAATTAATCCGTGAGCGCAGTATGCTGCAAATACTGTAGATTTACCTAAATCTCCAGGAAAGCGGGTGTAGTCGAAGCAGCCAGCCCAGGAATTTAGCATTAATTGACTGATAGCTTCAGCAGATTGAAATCCCATCTGTATGAGACGGATACCTGGAAAGTCGGATGGGTTTAAATCTAGAGATTTACCGATATCGCAAATTTCGGTAATTCCTAAAATTTTACAAGTTTCCAGTAGCCGTGGGAGAGCATTTTGATAAACGCGATGGCGATCGCTACTACCAAATATTACTATGCGCCGTTCCCTTTGATCCAAAGTTGGAATATTTTCCGGTTCCCCAACAGTGGAAAAATCAGGGATGCAGGTAACTGGATAATTCACCCACTCTGAAAGTTTAGCTTTAAATTTGCCACTATCTGTAATGATAGTACTTGCCAGTCTAGCCAGACGACGAGACACTATACTCTGAATTGGGTTTAACACACTAATATTCTTCCACTTTAATCGAGGTAATTCATGAAACATAACCACTAATTTTATTTGGCGCTGTTTCCTAGCTGCACGCAAAGCATCTACCAACCAAAAGGGAGCATCAAATTTTCCTTTAAGATAGGGATAGTTACTGTAATGTAACAGGATTCCCTCTATATCTGTTGGTAATACAGATAAGAAAGCATCAGTCGTGTGAGCAGGTATTACCGTAGCGGAAAACCCATTAATTATCGGATCAATCTGAAGTCCATCTTGGAAAACTAAGAAGTGAGTAGATAGTCGATGATCTTTCAATAATTTATCTGCTAATCTGAGGGCATAATCACCAACTCCATCTGTATAGGGGGGTAATCTAGGAACAATTTGTATAATAGTCTTATTCATCTGAAACACCTCCAATCTGCCTCTGCGTACCTCTGTGTAACCTCTGCATACTCTCCGTTAAAAATATTCACTCCTTGCACCTCTATTATCATCGATCAAACTTAATTTTGTCAGTTACTAATCCATCTAAACACACCTGCAATTCCTTTGCCAAGAGGGGAGCGGAAGCTTGATTAAATAAATTCCCCGCCAATCCGGGAATCTCATACTTTTCCACGTCTTTTGAGGTTAATTTATCCCAGCCCAGAAACTCACCCAAGTACCAATCTGCAAACTGTTTCTTAGCTCTTAAAAGAGTGATTTTGCCTGGATAAACTTGCGGTTTATAGTTAATAGATGCCTCCCGATTCACCTCTTCTGCTCGTAAGTATCGAAGTTCATGGGGTAAAGTATCCGCCGTTTTTTGCTCTGGAGATGGCTGAGAGTTCAGTTGCTGATGGACAATTTGTCGCTTTTGTTTGGCTGAGGTTTTCTGTTGAATTTTTTCTAGAAGATACTCTAACTTCTCTAACAGTCCACCTGAAAATAACTTTTGACCATGATAATAATAAGTTTTGGACAACCAATAATCAAATTTATGGAAATTAGATCTCAACCGAAAATATAAAGAATTGCGATTGATTTGAGGTTGGGATTGTCTGGGAGAATAAGCATCGAATAAAGCCAACAAATCTACTTGTTCTCCTTGAGAGATAAGTTGTTGTGCCATCTCAAAGGCTACCGTACCACCAAAACAGTGACCGCCTAATGAATAAAGACCATTGGGTTGAATTGTGCGTATTTCTTTAAGGCAAAGTTCGGCTAGTCCTTCTACAGAGATTTCCGTGACTTCTTTACCATCTAAATCTGGACGTTGTAGGGCATAAAATGGTTGTTCTTTATCTAATAATTGAGCAAATCTTGCCCAACTTAGGGCATCGGCTGAACCGCCATGGAAGAAGAAGGGTTTTTTAGAACCATTGGGTTTGACTGCGATTAAGGAAGATCTGGGTTCTACCCATCCTTTTTGACGAATAATCTGGGCTAATTCCTCAATAGTTGGATACTGGAATAGGGCGGCTAGTGGTAAATTTTTATTTAATTGTTTTTCAATTTGAGAGAAGAGTTGGACGGCTAGTAATGAATGTCCACCTAAGTCGAAGAAGTTACTATTGATACTGATAGGTTGTATCTTAAGGACTTGTGACCAAATTTGAGTTAGTTGCTGTTCTAATTCATCGCGAGGGGTACTAAATGTTTCTGGAGATTCTTGTCGGGTGGAGTCCGGTGCAGGTAGGGCGCGGCGGTCTAATTTTCCATTAGGAGTTAAAGGTAAAACTTCCAGGATGA
>NZ_JAMZMM010000043.1 GCF_024178385.1 Limnofasciculus baicalensis BBK-W-15
CAATAACCAACAACCAACAACCAATAACCAACAACCAACAACCAACAACCAATAACCAATAACCAATAACCAATACTCAAGCCGAATGTCCCATTTCTTGAAAATCCAAGCTATCTGGAAACACATCCGGAGAAAACATTTGCCACAGAGCTTGGAAATAAGGCATAAATAGCGCTGCCTGTTTCGGTTCCAAACGTTCCCTCAATTCTAACCCAATTAAATGGATCATTTGCCGCACCAGTTCCCACCGCACCTTTAATGTTGGATAAATCATGACACACAAGGGAAATAACTCTTGTTGAATTGGTGCAATACTCTGTTCCAGTACACAAAGGCACAAATAAATCTGGAACATCTCTACATCTCGGAGACTGGAACTCTTGATCTTCGATTCACTCAAAGTACCGCTATAGCAACGATAATTTGGATTCAACTCACTTGCCCTCGCTACAATCTTTCTGGCAATTTCACTATTTATGGGTAACAATTTTGCCAGTATTTGCAAAATAGAAGAATTGCGATCGCAATTAGCTGCTGACTCGTACAAACGTTGTAAAGGAATGTATAGATGATCGTCAATCACTTTAAAATAAGTACCAACAGTAGCTTGATCCGACACAGGAAGAAGTTTTAAAAGCAACTGTCCGGTATAGTGAAATTGCATACTAACAAACCCCAACACCCTAGGATCAATTGCTGTGTATTTCTGTCGGATGTAACCCAAGTCTGGAGCAATAAACACTGCGAGGCGTTGCGGCATTACTCGATTGCCATAAGCTAACAGTACTTTCTCATAGATACGGTAGGTATCTTTAGTAATTTCCCAAGGATCGATTAACCGATAATTAATCCCTTGTCGCCTCACTTCTTGGGACAAGAAGGTTTCTGTTTTTGACCAAGATTGGATAGTGATTGAACGTATGGAATCTAACAGTCTTTGAGCAGTTATCGCTTCTAATCCTTGTGTGTTACCTTTCCAGGAGTTCTCTGTTTCTCTCACTTTTTGCACATACTTTTTCGCCCATAGCTTAGAGAAAGTCTCAATTGAATGGACTTTTACTTTGACCGAATTTGGCAAGTATCCCACTTTATTAACTGAATCCATGACACCTCTTTTTTTAAAAAACTAGAGATCAATGCTTTAGAGTCGGGTGTCAGTCATGACAACCAAGTTGAAGGATATTATTTAAACAAAGTTTAAATAACCATCCAAAACAGCGAATCCTATACAGGATGCGGTGAGTGTCCTCTGCTTCTAATGTTACTTTTATACTATTGGGTAGTGTACGGTAAAAAAACTGTAAAAGTGTTAAACAAGCTTATAGAATTGTTAAGTAATACTGAGTCAGGTCATCAGTCAGCTAATTACTAATTCTTGAGGGAACTAGGCAACAGGGAACAGGGAACATAAAATTTATACCATTAGCCATTAGCCATTTCCCGATTTTCCTCTATCAACTCCTGTAAAATAGGGTTGACAATCTCTGGTGCTTCATCTTGGGGACAATGACCTAAGCCTTCTAGAGGTATAAATTTTGCCACGGTGGGAAATTTACCTAACTCTCGTCCCAATTCTATCGGTTCCCAAGGATCTTCAGTTCCCCATAAAATTATTGCAGGGCAAGATAGTCGGGGTAGCAAGTCTTCCGCTAAAGGACCACCGGAATAACGGGTGAAGGCTAAAAATACATCAACTGCTCCTTCATCCCTAGCGGGTTTCATTATAATATCCACGAGTTCCTCTGTAACAGCTTCGGGACGGTGGTATGCTTGTAACAGAATTTTCCTGACTACTTGGGGTTGAGCAAGTCGATCAAAAAAGAGCTTACCCAGCCACTTCATACTCAGTAGCGATTGTACAATAGGTGTCCCCAATTGCCTGTACCATGGTAGGGTAGCCCGTTTGCGATCGTGAAGCAGTCGCAAGGAACAGTTAATCAAGCTAACACCCAAAACTAATTCAGGAAAGTCCACAGCAGCTTGTAAGACAACAATACAGCCAATCGAATTACCCACAAAAAAAGCGGGAGTCCCCACCACCTCCCGACAGAAATCAGCCACTTGCTGTCCCCAGGTTTCAAAGGTATACTCAATTTCAAGTCCTGGAGTCGGCTTCGCTGAAGCCCCAAAGCCAATCAAGTCAATGGCATAACAGCGATAAGTTTCTCCCAAAATAGGCAAATTCTTCCGCCAATGACCAGAAGAAGCCCCAAATCCATGTACCATAACGATGACAGGCAATTTTCCTGTTTTACGGGTTGGTGCGGCACAGGTGGTATAGCGAATGGGGAAGCCTCTCCACGTCCAAGTTTTGGTTTCAATGTGAGGATGGAGGGTATCAGGGGAGGAGGAGACTGTCATGGCGAATCTGAGAGTGTTTTGGTGTAATATTTACATTATTTAATATATTTTTGTAATAAACTGAAAGAGTTTGTATTAAACCTACCCAAATGTCCCACAGACTAGGCGCGATAATTGACCAATGTTCCCTTTGCGCTTCGTACTGGGATTGTGTAAATATTAATTAATTGTAAAATTTTCTTGGTGCTGTCTTAATGTTGCTGCAAACCTCTACCACATCTCATGTCCAATTCCTAGGCTCCGAATATCAGGTTTCCTACGAAACCTCGCGGGTGGTGATTCTCCCGATTCCCTTTGAGGCGACGACAACCTATCGCAAAGGCTGTGAGAATGGTCCCGATGCCTTGTTGGTAGCCTCAGAGCAGTTAGACTACTATGATGATGAACTAGAACGAGAAACTTACTTGGCTGCTAGGATTTATACTCACTCTGCGATCGCCGATACTAGAGGCTCCCAAAAAATTTCCTCCGTAGACATGCTGAGGTTGACTCGCGAGACAGTGTGTAAGATCGTTCAAGATGGCAAATTTGCGATCGCACTGGGAGGGGAACACAGCATTACCAGTGGCATTGTCGATGCTTACCGCCAATTTTACCCGGAACCTTTCACTGTCATTCAAATCGATGCCCACGGTGATATGCGCCACGAGTATGAAGGTTCGATTTACAACCATGCCTGTGTGATGCGTCGAATTATCGATATGGGGTTGCCCACACTTCCAATTGCCATCCGCAGTCTTTGTCAAGAAGAAGCCAATTTGATTAAAGAAAAATCGATTCCGGTAATGTGGGCAAGAGAGATTGCCAAAGATCCTAATTGGATTGATAAAGCTATTTCTAATATTTCTACCGAACGAGTATTTATTACTATCGATTTGGATGGAATCGATCCCGGTTCGATGCCGGGAGTGGGTACTCCAGAGCCAGGTGGATTAAGTTGGTACGCCCTCACAGATTTTCTACGGCGAGTATTTGAAACCCATCAAGTCATCGGCTGCGATGTGATGGAATTAGCCCCCGTTATTGATTCTGTAGTATCTCAATTTAGTGCAGCGAAACTAGTATATAAGTTAATTGGTTATCAAGCCTTAGTTCAAGGTTGGTAAGGTACTCAATTAATTGGCAGGAAAGGAAGAAAAGGGGAGAGCGTTAAATAGGTAGGAAGAAATAAACCCAGATTGCAATTGTTCGGAGAATACTATTGGTCTAGGGAAGGCAAGAGTAAGTATAATTTATTTTACGTTTAATTCTCCCCGCCTAATTGGAAAAAGTTTTTTTGTTCACCAAAACGCAAGTTGTATGAGTCTAATGGAAAAAATCGGCACTCCCATTGGCAGTTACGCACCCGACTTTGAACTCCCAGGAATTGATGGCGAAGTTCATCACCTTTCCTCTTACCTGAGAAACTGGAGGGCAGTAGCAGTAATATTTATGAGCAATGAATGTCCCTGTGTCTCCGCTTATTTATATAGGCTAAAACAAATTCAATCTCAGTTTCAAAGTCAGAGAGTAACACTAGTAGGAATTAACGCTAACGATTTATATCAATACCCCAAAGATAGCTTCGAGAAAATGAAAAAGTTTGCCAGGGTAAATCAGCTTAATTTTCCTTACCTTTGGGACCCAACTCAGGATGTGGCACAGGGATTTGGTGCAGAGATAACCCCAGAAGTATTTTTGATTGACAAAAAAGGCATTCTCCGCTATAGCGGTCAAATTGATGATAGCCCTCATCAAGCAGAAGAAGTTCGGGTGCGTTATCTGGAAAATGCGATCGCGGCTGTACTCGCAGGGGAAGAGGTGTCACCAAAATCAACAGAAGCAATTGGCAGCAACTTGCGGTGGCGCTATTAGGACAGGGGAGTGTTATCTTATGTGACAGGCAATAGTCAAGAAAAAAGAGTCGTAGCATGGGGATAAAATACCGACGGGTTTTACTAAAGTTGAGCGGTGAAGCATTAATGGGGCAATTGGGCTACGGTGTCGATCCCAACGTGGTGCAAGAGATATCTACTGAAGTCGCCGAAGTAGTAGGTGATGGGGTTCAGATGGCGATTGTTGTCGGTGGCGGCAATATCTTTCGTGGCTTGAAAGCAGCCGCAGGGGGCATGGATCGGGCAACGGGTGATTATATTGGTATGATTGCTACAGTGATGAATGCCTTAACCCTGCAAGATGCTCTAGAGCGAATGGGTATACCAACACGAGTACAAACCGCGATCGCAATGCAAGAAGTGGCAGAACCATATATCCGCCGCCGTGCAATTCGCCACCTCGAAAAAGGACGAGTGGTGATTTTTGGGGCGGGTTCGGGTAATCCTTTCTTTACCACGGATACTACCGCCGCTTTGCGGGCAGCAGAAATCGATGCCGAGGTGATCTTTAAGGCGACCAAAGTAGACGGGATTTATGATGCAGATCCCCATCAGAATCCCAATGCCCGTCGTTACGAAAGTCTCACCTACGGACATGTCCTTGCTCACGACTTACGAGTGATGGATAGTACTGCGATCGCCTTGTGTAAGGAAAATAATATCCCAATTATGGTATTTGATCTTACAGAGCGCGGAAATATCTGTCGCGCTGTTAAGGGAGAACCAGTTGGCACAATTGTGGGAGGTTTTTGTGAAGTTAGATGAAGTCGAAAGCTCTATGCAGAAAGCTGTTGATGCAGCTCAACGGGATTTTAATAGCATTAGAACAGGTCGAGCCAATGCTAGTCTCTTGGATCGGGTGATAGTTGAATACTACGGGACACCAACGTCCCTCAAGTCCCTGGCAAACATTAACACGCCAGATGCTTCCACAATTACGATTCAACCTTATGACAAAAAGAGCCTAAACCAGATTGAGAAGGCAATTTCCCTGTCCGATGTTGGCTTAACCCCCAGCAACGATGGTCAGGTGATTCGGTTAAATGTACCCCCCCTGACTGCCGAACGTCGCAAAGAATTTGTGAAAATGGCAAAAAAGTTGGCAGAAGATGGGAAAGTCTCAATTCGGAATGTTCGCCGCGATGGGGTTGACTCTGTGCGGAAACAGGAAAAAAATAGCGAACTCTCGGAGGATGAAGCGCGAGATATCCAAGACAAGATGAAAAAATTAACAGACAAGTACATTAGCAAAATCGATGAATTACTAGCTGAAAAAGAAAAAGATATCATGACCGTTTAACACAAAAAAAATAGGGCTAACATAGAAACCCGGAATATTCACGGGAATAGATCGTTTCATCAGTCTAAGTCCAAAAAACCAGAATATTCGTGGTAGCCCAGAAGTCCTAAAAAATACTGGTGGCTAAGGCTTAAGTCTGAAAGTAGGATTAATCTAGCCCACCATTTTTTGTAAAGATTGTAGCCAAATGTTTGATTGCATAATTGTTGGTGCCGGTCCAGCCGGAGGAACAGCCGCCTATCACCTCGCCAAACGAGGCAGAAAGGTTCTGGTTTTAGAAAAAGAATCATTACCTCGGTACAAGCCTTGTGGTGGTGGAGTGTCACCTATCGTGCAAGAGTGGTTTGATTTTGACTTTACGCCAGCCATATCCCTGAAAGCTAATGCTGTTAGTTATACCTGGCAAATGGGAGATCCCGTCGAAGTAAATCTGAATACCAAGGAAGCCGTTTGGATGGTACGGCGAGAAGTATTCGACCATTTTTTGATTCAGCAGGCACAAAAACAAGGTGCGGAACTTCAGGATGGTACAGAAGTAACTGGTATCGAGTTTAAGAGCGATCGCTGGCAAGTTAAGACTGCCAATGGTACTCTTGAGGGTCAGTATCTAATTGCTGCTGACGGCGCTAAGGGACCAATGGCAAAATGGCTGGGTTTCAAGGAACGCCAACGGCAAATGGCTGGTGCCCTCGAAGCCGAAAGTCCAGCTCCTACTCCAACTCAGCCAACGATTCATTTTGACTTCGGTGAGGTGAAAAATGGGTATATCTGGAATTTTCCTAAAGCAGGTGGTTACTCAATTGGTATTGGTACTTTCCGAGGCGGTGGAAATCCAGATTTAAAAGGTATCGTTGCTAAATATGCCGAGCAATTTGGTGTAGATTTTCAGACATGTAAGCAGTACGGTCATGGTTTGTGTCTGTGGGATGGTAATCAGAAATTGCACACCCAAAATGCTCTTTTGGCTGGCGAAGCCGCTTGTGTGGTAGATCCTTTTACCGCAGAAGGGATTCGCCCTTCTATGTTTACTGGCTTAAAGGTGGCTGATGCGATTGACGGAGCCTTGGCTGGAAATATTAATGCCCTGGAAAAATATAGCCAGGTGATTCAGGAAGAATGGGGTAGCGATATGGTGTGGGCAAAACGCTTGGCTGGAGGCTTCTACAGCTTCCCTAAAGTGGGCTACAAAGTTGGTGTCAAGCAACCAAGCGCTACCCTAATCATGCTGAAGATTCTTTCTGGGGAATTGCGTTATTCAGAGGTGGTTAACCGCGCACTGAAGCGTTTGGGTGGCAGTTTCGTTCCGGGTATGGGCGGAAAATAAATTGTTCAAAGTCCCCTTTTTAAAGGGAAATAAATTGCTCAAAGTCCCCCTTTTTAAGCAGAGCGGTTTCATTCTCCTCAACAACAACAGGTTAAAACCTGTTGCTATACAGGCTAAACCACCCTTTGGCGGTTCAACTTATTTGTTAATAACTAATGCAAGACTTGCTAACCTGCGAAGGCAGGTTTTGTCTGTGTAGCGACAGATTGAAATCTGTCGTCAAATTTGAGAATGAAACAGCCCTGCCTTTTTTAGGGGGATTTAGGGGGATCTAATTAGATGAGGATTATAGCGGCTTTCCGTTGCATGAAGTACAAAATAGAAACCGGGTTTCTTGAAGAAACCCGGTTTCTGGGAGTTTTTGGGGTGTACTTGATGGAACTGAAAATCGCGATCATAAATCGGTGACCTAGACTACTACGATAAGATAGACGAGTAAAGTGCATCTCAAACAGCGATGGATTGGATTGTCAAACAAACACAAAGTATTGTTGACACATGCTCTCAGCTATTGACAACTAAGCTGTTTGAGTTTGGTGGCAAACCCTTTTCCCTGAGTACCCTAGTCCAACTAATTTTTTTTATTTTAATCGCGTTGGTGTTTGCTCGCACCATCAGCGAGTGGATGAAGCGACAACTGTTGGTGCGCTTCAAATTTGACAGGGGAAGTAGGGAAGCAATTGCATCTGTCACCCATTACATTCTGGCAATCTTAGGGTTTTTTATTGTTCTCCAAAGTGCTGGAATTAATTTAAGTTCTTTAACGGTGCTTGCAGGTGCGCTCGGGATCGGTTTTGGCTTTGGACTCCAGAATTTAGCTAGTAATTTTATTAGTGGGGTGACTCTTCTATTCGATCAACCAATTAAAGTTGGCGACTTTATTGAAGTTGATACCCTGTTAGGCACTGTTGAAAAAATTTCAATTCGTTCAACAGTCGTCCGTACATTAGATGGTGTTTCCGTCATTGTTCCTAATAATAGATTTATTGAAAATCATATTATTAATTGGAGCTATCAAGATCCAAAATGTCGGATTCATATTCCCGTTGGTGTTGCCCATGATAGCGAGCCTGTTTTAGTAACGGAAGCCCTTTTAGCGGCGGCTCATAAGGATTCGAGAGTATTATCTAATCCTGCGCCTAAAGTTTGGTTTAAGCGGTTTGGCGAGGAGGCTTTAGAGTTTGAACTACTAGTTTGGATTGACGATCCGCCGGAAACCGATCCCATTACCAGTACATTGAACTTTCTGATTGAAGCAGAATTCCGCGATCGCAGTATCGCAATTGCTTTACCCCAACGAGATGTTTATATCCGGAATGTAGAAGCTATAGCTGCTTTACTGCAAAACAAACCAAATTTAGAGGGTGTTAATGCCAATAGTTTTAGCAAAAATATACCTGTCCTATCAACTGCACAAAAACCACCGAAATCTCTCAGTAATTGGACTCTGCGAGATTTATTACGGAGAATTAGTTACTTTGAAAAATGTAGCGATCTAGAGCTGCGGGATTTGATTGAATATGGGTATAGACAATTGTTCCCTACCAACCAGCTTATTTGTCAGGAGAATGAGCCTGGTGATTCATTTTATCTGATTTTATCTGGATCGGTTGAAGTATTTTCTCAACGAGCTGGCAAATATATTGCTACCCTCCATGAAGGTGAATTTTTTGGTGAAATTTCTGTCTTGATGGGAACTACTCGTTCGGCTAGTGTCCGCACTCTAGAAGATACAATTTTGTTTATAGTTGAGCGAAATGAATTGCAAAAGCTATTAATGAGCCATCGCCAACTAGCCGATCAAATTGCCCAAAAACTATCCGAACGTCAACAGTCATTACGGGATTTGGGACTATTGGTAGAAGAAGCTGAATCAGAACAGACACCTTTAGAACGGATTCGCAAACGGATTACCACGATCTTTGGAATTTAAAATAATCTGAGTTATAATTGTAAATTAAGATATCGAAAATAAAAACTATTCATATTATCTACGAGTCTATGGAACAGATTAAAGTCTTGTTAGTAAAAAATGATCTCAGCGAGGAGTTGCCATGCCAGACTAAAATTACGCAAGTAAATTCGGAATGCGCATATACTATTGCTGCCTCAATTGCCGAAGCCAAAACTATCCTAGAATCTGAACAATTTGATATAGCCGTATTAGATTATCACTTAATAGATAGAAGGGGGATAGAAATTCTAGAGCAAATCTTTGCAGGAAAAGCTCCTGCAATCATCAATATTACCGAGCGGAAACAGACGGTAGAAGCTCTACAAAAACTTAATAGTGAACTAGAATTAAGAGTTGAAAAACGTACCGCTCAACTCACCCAACTCAACCAACAGTTGATTGAAGAAATTGCCCAACATCGGGAAACAGAAAACGCATTAAATCTCCAAATTGAGCGACTGAGCCAATTGTATAAGCTGGTTGTAGAACTAAAGCAAGCAGAAACAATTCCTGAAATTTTCCGAATTGCTGTTGAGGGAATTCAACAAACATTAAAATCCGATCGGGCAGCATTACTAACGCAAGATCCACAAGGAAAAATCTCATATCAAGCCTCTGTAGGTATCAGTGATGCCTACAAGCAATCTATAGAAGAATACCTAGAATTTTGGAATAGTCAACTTGGCTCGGAGTTCATCATGATTCCGAATCTGGGGAATGAGAGAGAGGTTAATTTGTTGGAGGCACTGCGCCAAGCCGAAGGAATTAGATCGACTGCCTCCTTCCCACTTTGTTACAAAGATCATCCACTTGGCAAGCTGATTGTCTATTACAATACACCCCATCATTTCCAAACCGAAGAAATCCAGTTAGCCAAAACAATCGCCACATACGTGGCCGCGATCATCACTCGTAAGCGAGGTGAAGAAGCACTACGGGATAGTAACGATAAACTTTCCATTACCAACGCGGATCTTGCCCGCGCTACTCGTCTCAAAGACGAGTTTCTCGCTAGCATGAGTCACGAATTGCGCACCCCGCTTAACGCTATTTTAGGTATGTCTGAAGGGTTAGAAGAGGCGGTATTTGGTCCCCTCAACAATCGCCAAGAAAAAGCGATCGCTACCATCGCCCGGAGCGGCAGACATTTGCTTGAACTAATTAACGATATCCTAGACTTGGCGAAGATTGAAGCCGGAAAATTGGAGTTGCAACTGACTAATATTTCGGTGAGAAATCTCTGTGAATCTAGCCTCACATTCGTCAAACAGATGGCGCTCAATAAAAATATTGTATTGAGGGCTAACCTCCCTCATGATATTGGTAAAATTTACGCAGACGATCGCAGAATGCGACAGGTATTGATTAACCTACTTAGTAACGCGGTAAAGTTTACTCCCAATGACGGTAGCGTAATCCTGCGGGTGAGGCGAGAGAAACAATTTTTAGTCTTTGAAGTTGAAGATACTGGCATCGGTATCGCACCAGAAAACATTGACAAACTATTTGAGTCATTTGTCCAGATTGACAGCAGTTTGAGCCGCCAATACTCTGGCACAGGGCTTGGTTTATCTCTAGTACGTCGCCTTGTTGAATTACACAGTGGTAATGTTAATGTGGAGAGTGAAGTTGGCAACGGCAGTTGTTTCAGTGTCAGAGTTCCCCATCAGCGTTTGGGATTAGGCGCGATCGCGAAGCGCTGTAGCGATGGTGTTGGCGCAAAGGTAGGGAGATTAGAAGCGTCAGCGCCGATTTTATTACCACAATTAGGGGTTTGTGGATCTGTGGTAGAGCGAGATCGAGAGGAGGAGCGCAAGGGATCGCACTCAGATAACTCATCTACTACGCCAATCGTAGTGGTAGATCGGGAAAAAGAGCCGCCACTAATTTTATTGGCAGAAGACAATCAGGCGAATATTGATACAATTTCCGACTATTTGATTGGTAGAGGCTATCGGTTAGTCTTAGCTAATAATGGACAAGATGTAATCACCATCGCCAAAGAGCGGAAACCCGCTCTAATTTTAATGGATATTCAAATGCCTCAGATAGATGGATTAGAGGCTACTCGCCAGATTCGCACCGACAGCGAATTGGCAAATATTCCCATCATTGCTCTCACTGCGTTAGCCATGTCTGGGGATCGGGAAAAATGTCTAGAGGCGGGTGCTAGTGAATACCTGACAAAACCCGTTAGGTTGAAGCAACTTACCCATGCCATTGAGCGACTCTTAAATAGATAAAACTTTGTTTTCCTTATGAATTATCAACCGACTGTACTAGTAATTGACGACGATCCAGATAACTTTGATGTTATTGAAACTCTGTTGTCTCATGAAAGGTATCTTTTGAACTATGCTTCCAGTGGCATTAAGGCACTCGATCGCTTAGACACGAGCGCACCAGATCTCATTTTACTGGATGTGATGATGCCAGATATGAATGGCATAGAAGTTTGTCGTCGTATCAAAACGAATCCAACCAGGCGACACATTCCGATTATCATGGTGACTGCTCTTAGCTCTAAAGAGGATCTCGCCCGTTGTCTCGACACAGGAGCTGATGACTTTCTGAGTAAACCAGTTAATGGGATAGAATTGCGAGCCAGAATCCGTTCCCTCCTCCGGATTAAGCAACAATATGATGCCCTCCAAGCCTCTCTACAAATTAGGCAAGATATGTCTAACATGATCGTTCATGACTTGCGAAATCCCCTCACTAGTATTATGCTCTCATGCGAAATGCTGAAACTAACAGACTTGGCAGAAGTACAACAAAAAAAGATTAAACAGATTGGCATCGCCAGCAAACATCTGGAATCTTTAATTGATAGTCTATTAATCATGGCAAAGTTAGAAGCTGGTCAAATGCTGCTAAATTTAAGTGAGGTGGATCTCGTCGAAATGGCTGAGATGGTTATATCTGATTTGCAACCTATGGCGACTCAACGCCGGATTCAACTGATCGCCAATCTACCTACCTGCCAGAAATTTATTAAATTAGATAGCAGCCTATTTAGACGAGTTTTCGATAACTTATTGATGAATGCAATTAAGTTTTCTCCCAAAGATAGTCAGGTAATAGTGGAGATTGATTACCCCTCCCATGTCGATGCGATAATTCGCGTGATCGATCGAGGTACTGGTGTGAGTCAAGATCTCAAACAGAGTATTTTTGAGAAGTACGCAGTAGGTAGTTTATTTCCTGATGTTAAACAGACTGGTTTGGGATTAGCATTCTGCAAAATGGCTGTAGAAGCCCAAGGTGGCACAATTTATATTTCAGACAATGAACCTAAAGGTTCTATTTTTACGGTGGAAGTTGATAGATCTCATCCTATTCAATACTGCGATCATCTGGTTCAGAATTGTTAAGATATAGATTAATAATATGGAGATATGTAAGAGGCAATGGGGAAGAATAAATATTCTAATTCCATTATTTTTATATGACTGACATCGCTACATGACATATAGTGTGGTGCGTTATGCTTTGCTAACGCACCCTACAGAGAGAGGCTTTGCGTAAGTCATATAAAAATAACCTCTCGATATCAGGAGTGCCGCTACTAATTTGGATCAGTATTTTATCTAGAATAAAAGTAAAATACGGTAAAAATAAAATTAGATCCGGACAAGAGAGTAGGTAGCAAGATGAAAAAGATCCTAATTATTGAAGATGAAACAGATTTGCGTGAAAGCCTCGCAGAAATTATAGCGATGCACAACTTTAAGACTATAACGGCAGAAAATGGTATTGAGGGACTAGAACAAATAGAGGAAGAGTTGCCAGATTTGGTTCTCTGTGATGTTGATATGCCGGGAATTGATGGCTATGGTGTTCTCGAAGTCCTACGTCAGAATCCGAAAACGATGACAATTCCTTTGATTTTTATCACAGGTAAAAATGAATGGGATGATATGCGGATGGGTATGAAATTGGGTGCAGATGACTACTTAACTAAACCTTTTACGGGGACAGATTTACTCAATGCAATCACAGTACGACTCGAAAGAAAAGCTGCTGTAGAAAAACAAGCTCAACAGAAATTAGACGATCTCCGTAGCCAGATTGCGATGACGCTTCCCCATGAGCTGAATACCCCTCTCAATGGTATTTTAGGTATGACTGCTATCCTCGTGGAAGAATTAGATATTCTGGAGCCAGAGGAGACTCTGGAAATGCTGAATTCCATCCAAACTTCTGCTAAACGTCTGTACCGCTTGACTCAGAATTGTCTAGTTTATGCCCAACTCGAACTAATTGCTACCGATCCCAAACGGAGGGAAGCACTCCTGTCACTTCCAGGTAGCTGCTACCCAAAAACCGCGATCGCAGAAGTGGCAAATAATATTGCTAAAGAAGCGAATAGAGAAGGAGATCTTAAACTAAATTTGCTTAATACAGAGGTGAAAATTTCTGAACCCCATTGCAAAAAAATTGCTGAAGAAATTATTGATAATGCCTTCAAATTTTCTGTAGCTGGAACACCCATAGAGGTTATTGGCAAAATAACTAATGGTTTGTTCAAATTTTACGTCAGCGATCGCGGAAGAGGTATGAACCCCGAGCAGATTGCTAGTGTGGGTGCTTATACACAATTCGATCGCAAGTTGTACCAACAACAAGGCTCGGGATTGGGGTTAGTTATCGCCAAGCGGATGACTCAACTCCACGGTGGGGATCTCAGTATTGAAAGTATCCCCGGTGTCCAGACAACTGTTAAAGTAATTCTACCCAATAATTAGGGGGTACATGGATGGTAAAAAGCCGCAGATCTATTACAAGTATCGAGTGTTCGGGTTTATCACGATGACTTTGTTGCTAATTTTTCGTGTCCACAGTAACTCGCCGCTAAGTTCTACTGAGATCTTGCACCAATGTCAATAAGCCTGGAAATGACTCTATGTTCGTTTCCAGGCTTATTGACGACGGACAAGTTCAATTTTTGATGAAAACCTTTTATCTAGTACCGTATCATCAAAAACCAAGCAAGCATTCGGATTGTCCTGAAGTTCTGAACGAACTTTTTCCCAAATCAATTCAGGCGTTAAGTTTTCTGAATTCAAATAGCGATTAATCGTATCGTGACTCAAATCGTGAGTATGTTCGGCAAAGTTCGGGAAAGCTTTGGCAATCGCCTTCTACCTCGTGCTAGAGTCATTCCTACAGGACTACGCTAGATATAGCGTAGCTGCGTAAGTCCTGTTAAAGAAACGGGGTTTCTCTGTACCTTTTCAAAGAAACGGGGTTTCTCTGTACCTCACATACCTGGAAATACCTGTAAGTCTAAATTGCTCAAGCTCAAAGAAGTGTGGTAAGCTCTCGATTAGATTTAGGATCAGATCCTGATGAATTCAACAATAGGGAATTAACCATGACTAAGACACAGACTATCTATCCTCCTAGTACAACCGAGCAAAAACCTGGTGAAGATGTAATTCAAGGGTTAACTCAAACCCCAAAGACTTTACCTGCAAAATATTTCTATGACGCACGGGGTTCCGAATTATTTGAACAAATATGCGAATTGCCAGAATATTATCCAACCCGCACAGAAGCATCAATTTTGTGTCAATATGCTCCTGAAATTGCACAGATAACTGGTTCTTGCGAATTGGTAGAGTTAGGGAGCGGGAGTTCCACTAAAACTAGACTTTTGTTAGATGCTTATCAAACCCTAGGAAATCCCTGTAAATATGTCCCTATTGATATTAGCGCAACTATTCTCAACGCCAGTGCTATTAAAATCCAAAAAGAATATCCTGAATTACAAGTTGAAGCATTTGTCGGAACTTATGAAGAAGCAATCGCCAAGTTGAAACCCACATCTTTGCCAGCGCGGATGATTTTTTTCTTGGGAAGTTCAATGGGGAACTTTACCCCAGAGGAGTGCGATCGCTTTTTTGACCAAGTTACTGCTGTACTCGCACCAGGAGATTACTTTCTCCTCGGATTTGATTTGCAAAAACCAACCGAAATTCTCGAAGCAGCCTACAATGACTCTCAAGGAGTAACGGCGGCTTTTAATTTGAATATGCTCTCCCATTTAAACTGGCGTTTTCAAGGGGATTTCGATCCGAGTTTATTCACCCATCAAGCTATTTATAATCAAACAGAAACTCAAATTGAAATGTATTTACATTGCCAAAAAAGCCATGTCGTCCATCTCAAAAGTCTGGACTTAACAGTTAGCTGGGAAACAGGGGAAAGTATCCTGACCGAAATTTCTCGTAAATTTGACTTAGAGAAGGTGGAAAAAGACCTAAAATCTAAAGGATTAAAAACCATTAAAATCTTTACAGATCCCCAAAAGTGGTTTGGTTTAATCCTCTGTCAAGCTACTAACTGACTTATCTAGAATAGGACTTACGCAAATACTCTATATGTAGGGTGCGTTATCCTCTGCTAACGCACCATTCACGCTATTAGTAATGTGGCTCCGGAAGTCCTATATAATCTTTAATTCCTTATTCCCTCAGCATTAGCTTCACAATACCATTAAGATAAGAAGAAAGACTGTTGAGATTTGTATAGCCGATTCAGGCACAGAAGAATATATGCCTCCTGCCGTTTTAATCGAAAACTTGGAAAAGCGCTACGGTGATGTCTACGCCGTCAAGGATATCTCCTTTAAAGTCGAACCTGCCGAGATTTTTGGCTTACTTGGTCCCAATGGGGCGGGGAAAACCACAACCATTCGCTGCTTGTGTACCCTAAGCAACCCAGATGGGGGTAAAATAGAGGTTGGGGGCGTTTCGGTTATTGAAAAACCGAGAGCCGCACGGCGACGCTTAGGCTATGTGGCGCAAGAAGTGGCTTTGGATAAGATGCTCACAGGTCGAGAATTATTGCAACTGCAAGCTGCACTATATCACCTCCCCTCAGCTTTTGGCAAGGAACGGGTGAAGAAAATGATTGAGGTTTTGGGATTGCAGGACTATGCTGAGAAAAAGACAGGTACTTATTCGGGAGGTTTACGGAAGCGTCTCGACTTAGCCGCTGGGTTACTCCACCAACCTGATGTTTTAGTATTAGATGAACCAACTGTTGGCTTGGATATTGAAAGCAGAGTTGTGGTGTGGAATTTTCTGCGTCAACTGCGAGAGGCGGGAACCACGGTTGTCATTACTAGCCATTATTTAGAAGAAATTGATGCTTTAGCTGACAATGTAGCAATTATCGACAAAGGCGTTGTAATTGCAGCAGGGACACCATCTCAATTAAAGGATAAAGTAGGAGGGGATCGCATTACCTTACGCCTGCGAGAATTTTCCCCCATAGAGGAAGCCCAGAAAGCGAAAGGAATGCTCCAAGCTCTACCCTTTGTCCAAGAGGTTATTATTAATATCGCTCAAGGTAATTCCCTCAATTTAGTAGTCAAGTCTCAAAGCAATGGTTTAATTACCATTCAAGAATCATTAAACGCAGCAGGTTTACCCATCTTTAGTATTGCTCAATCTCGTCCCAGTCTTGATGATGTCTACCTCGCCGCCACGGGACAAACCTTACTAGATGCTGAACTTGCCGCAGCGGGAATGCGGGATTTAAAAGCAGAGAAAAAGAAAAGTATGCGGTAAATTTGTCACTACGATCTAAATGATGATAGCCAATGTAAAGCCGATGAGAACCTTCACTGCAATTATTGAAAGAGATCTGGATACCAAACTTGATGTTGGCTATGTTCCTGGCTTTCCTGGGGCAGATTCTCAGGGAGAAAACCTGGACGAATTGCAAGAAAATCTGCGCAAGGTAATTGAGATGCTTTTGGAAGATGAAGATCTGATTTTTCAGACAGAGTTTGTTGGCACAGACAGATTGTAGTGAGGTAGGAATTATATTCCATAACGTTCAACAAAAAACCAACAACAAACAACAACAAACAACCAACAACAAACAATGAACACAACCGTTACTACTCAAAAATCCGATATTAACTGGCAACCAGAAACCAGCCAACGTATCCCAATTAACGATAATCCTGGTTTGGGGGAATTCATTCAGGAAACTTTCGCCCTCACCAAACGTCTATTTATTCAGCTACAACGCCGCCCTTCCACTTTAATTGCTGGCATCATTCAACCGCTGATGTGGCTAATCCTGTTTGGGGCATTATTTCAAAATGCACCTCAAGGATTCTTTGGGGAAGGATTAGACTATGCCAACTTCCTTGGTGCGGGAATTATTGTTTTCACAGCCTTTGCTGGCGCACTCAATGCGGGATTACCTGTAATGTTTGACCGAGAATTCGGTTTCCTCAACCGCTTGCTAGTAGCACCTTTAGCCTCTCGGTTTTCCATTGTAGTAGCTTCCGCTATTTACATTATCGCCCTGAGTTTCATCCAAACCATAGTAATAATTGGGGCTAGTGCCTTTTTGGGTGCGGGTTTGCCTAATTTAGTGGGGTTAAGTGCGATCGCATTAATTATATTCCTCCTAGTTTTAGGTGTCACCGCCTTAAGTTTAGGACTAGCTTTTGCCCTACCTGGTCACATTGAGCTAATTGCTGTTATCTTTGTGATGACATTGCCTCTATTATTTGCCAGCACAGCCCTAGCACCACTCTCTTTTATGCCGGGATGGTTACAAATTGTAGCAAGTTTAAATCCTCTCACCTACGCAATTGAACCAATTCGCTATCTTTATTTATATAGTGATTGGTCATTGGCAAGTGTGGTGATGGAAACTCCTTGGGTTTCCGTTACCTTTGGCGGGGCAATTTTAATCCTATTGGGTTTTGCTGCACTAGTATTTGTCGCAATTAGTCCCTTACTTCGCCGTCGATTTGCTTGATGGGAGTGGAGCAGCGGATGCCGTATCGGGAGGTGGGGAGTGGGGAGTGGGAGAATAATTTTGTGCCCTATTTCCTATTCCCTTAGCAACTAACAACTAACAACTAACAACTAATAACTGCTATGAAGATTAAAACACAGTTTCTGCCCAAATTAGGCTATATCGCTTTAAGCGTTGGTATTTCCACAATTGCCATGGCACTTTCCTCTGCTATTCTCCCTCAATCTGCCACAGCACAGTCAGCAGATAGAGTTAAACCTCTCGAAGATATTAACAATCGCCAAAACGAGCAAGATTCCTTAACAGGTACTGGTGGTTTGAGTGTGTTTGACTTGATTCATCGCTCACAACAAGGTGTAGATAGTCAGGGATTTTCTGACACAGTGGATCGGAATTTAGATCAAGCAACTCTGGAATTCCGCCGTCAACAATTAGAGTCTTTGAAGAATCAACAGCAAGTTTCACCAACCAATCCACCTCCTACATCTGGAACGACAAATTGAATGGGTAATGGGTAATGGCTAATGGTTAATTACTCAAATAGTTTTGAGTTTTAGGTTTTAACTTTTCCATATCTGGTTGGGGCAGGATCAATCTTGATTTACCAACTATATTAGTGGGTATTTCTCAACCCAGTCAGGGCGAAGCATTTGGACTGTATCCCTTGGGTTTCTCCGATAACTTGTCCCCCAAATGCTTCGCCCCTACCTCCAATCTATGATCCAAAAAAATACGCCCTAGCCCCTAATCCCTAGCCCATTTGGTAAATTTGTTTCTGGATCTATATCACCATAAAAATTATCACCATAGTAAGCTGATTCAATAGAGATTTTACCAATAATATGAAGGTTAAATTCTGCTAGTTCTTCCGCTGGTATCCACAATTCTTGATGAATTCGACTACCAACAATATGGACTTCAAACTGTTTCACATAGTCGTCTTCAACCTCAAACTTAGTCACGAAACCAGCAAAGCTATTACTTTTTGTATTCCAATCCCGCGCAATCTGTTCGGCATACTCAAAATTGAGTACGGGGTAAAAAATAGGCTGTTCCGGAAGTCTAGGTGGAAATGCTTTAAAATCAGCTTCAGCTATGAGTTCCAGTTCTTTTAACCCAACAGGACGATAGAGTTCCATTGTCTTGCTCCCGTGGTAAGATAATTTTGCGATCGCTTTCTCTAATGATGATACTTAATTCTTTTATAGCAAAGGAAATATTTCCAGGCGATTAGAAATCGCGGCTATACAAACAAAGTCCGCCTGCGCGGACTTTTGAAACCCGCGCAGGCGGGTTTTGTCTTTGTAGCGGCGATTTCTAATCGTTAAGCTAAATATCCTAGTTTTTCTTACGCTTCAGCTTAGAAGTAGCACCCAAAGCGCCAACAGCTAGCAAGCCTAAAACTGACGCAGGTTCCGGAACAGGTACAGGATCAGTAATGTTTACAGTAGCTGTAGATCTTGATGGTACCAGGATGCTAGCAATAGAGAAAGTGCTTGAACCGGATGTACCATTAGATAGATTTGCTGAAACATTGACCGCTGCACGACCAAAATCTGCACCTGTATCGAATAAATCACTGCCGGAAACTGATGGACCAACCCCATCAGTATCAATACCAAAGCGCAGTAAATCACCCACTGCAAATGCGCCGCTAGCAAAGGTTAATGTGAGTTGCTTATTGTTAGCAGATACAGTACGAGTGATGTCACCCGCTGATAACCCACTAGAAGTATTACCAAACCCAAAATCAAATCCAATTCCGCCAGTAGACATGAAAGCTGGCGTAATGTCAAAGGCGGCATTAGCATCTGGCGATAAGTCAAAAACTACGGAGTTGATAAACGTACCAACCGGGGCGGCATCGAAGGAAACACCAAAGAAGTTATTGCGAGTCAAAAGCACATTTAAACCTGAATCTAAACCATCTGCTGAAAAAGAAACTGTTGCGGCTTGAGCTGCTCCTGTGGCGCTTACAGCCATCAGTGCGGCTCCTGCTGCGATGGATAATTTTTTCAGAAATGTTGAATTGCTTCTCATTGCCTATTCCTCAAAAGATCAAAGTTTACTAGATCCAGATGCTAAACATATCTCCAATAATTTATTTGATTATTGGGTATGCAATTATTTGTCTAAACAAAAACCTGATGATCTTATAAGTATGGCTGTTGGTCACTTGCCATCTAACTCTCTATATCTTTCAGAATGCCAAACTTGCTATTGTTTGTCAAGGTATATCCTCGTATCTTCATCAAAGATTTAAAAATGGTTTGGGTAATTATCTGTGAATAAATCGGCTATAATCCTTGCTAGTCAATGCTTGTAGTTTTTATCTCATCGCTAGTTAATGCTTGTAGTTTTTGCCTAATCGTTTTACTCTGTGAAGTAATCATGAAGACAGGATGATGCGATAATGATGCCTTTACGTCAAACCTTATCCCTACCGGATATCCAACTCTCTTACCTAGAGTGGAATCAAGGAAAAGAACCCTTACTACTATTACATGGTTTAGCGGATCAGGCTCTGGTCTGGTCGAGTTTGGGCGATTATCTGGCTAACCGATACCATATTATCGCTCCAGATATGCGCGGTCATGGGGAGAGTAGTAAACCTGAACAGAATTATACTTTTAGAGATACTATTGCAGATCTCGAATCCCTCATGAATCACTTAGGATGGTCATCTGCTCATATTATCGGTCATTCTTGGACAGGAAAATTAGCTGCAATTTGGGCAAGAGAAAATCCCCAACGCTTCCGCAGTATGATTCTTGTCGATCCCATTTTTATCTGGAAAATACCCAGTATTTTCAAAATTACTTTCCCTTTTTTATACCGCGTTTTACCCTTTCTCAAAGCCATGGGACCTTTTTCTAGTTATGAAGAAGCAGAAAAACAGGCACGTCAGTTAAGTGAATATGAAGGATGGAGTAGTTTACAGCAGCAAGTATTTCAAGCGGGAATTGAACAAAAACCCGATGGCAGTTGGGGAAGTAAATTTACCATTGCCGCACGAGATGGTATTTTTGATGATGTCATGGCGGAAGCGGGATTTACTATTCCGATTGATATTCCTACTCTTTTCATTCAGCCAGAAAAAGGAGTTAATCGGAGGGAATGGCAAATTAAACCTTATAAAACTTATCTGAATAACTTACAAATTTGCCAAGTTGCTGGTAATCATTGGCCTTTTCTAGTACAGCCAGAGGAATTTAATCGGAGTGTGGAGGAGTTTTTGGAGAAACAGAAAGATAGCAATTGAAATTCATTTACAGTCTCACCAAATTATATAGACTGGAATTGTGCGTTAGCAAAGCGTAACGCACCCTACAATACAGACTGCTAATCGCAGACTGAGAATCTCTATAAATTTAGAGATAACATTAGTAGAAATGTATTTAACCCTGTAACACCATAAATCATTATCCTATTCATAACTATTGCTTCCTTCTTATTGTTCTCTAAAATAGACTGCGCAGGCAGTCTTTGTTTTTGTAGCAGCGACTTCCAGTCGCCCAAGCTAAAAGGAGGTAGCCAACCCGGATTTGATATAATAGGGCGATGAGCGATCGCATAACCAAACTCTGGACAGTCAGTGAAATAGAAGATCTCATCCAAAGATTCGAAAATGGGACATTACCACGAGGCGAATGGACTCATCATGCTCATCTAATTGTAGCGTTATGGTATCTTACTCATTATCCCCAACCAGAGGCAACCAATTATATTCGCAATGGCATTAAGCGATACAACCAGTCAATAACGACTTAATCTGAAAACTGAATCACACCCCACTCACCATTAATCAACCACTGAGGATCTCTGCGATTCAAATCTTCCACCTGATTTTCTTGTAAACCCGCGATTATTTCTGCCTTTAAAGTTCTTAAGGATACCATAGGTGCGGGAAAATAACAAACAATATCCTCAAAAGGAGTAGTAAATGACCATTGACAGTCCCCTAGTAAGCGGCGATAATTGGCATCTCCTTTCACAAAAATCAGCTCAGATTGACCTAACTCGCCGCGCAAATCTTCCGGCATTTCCCAAAATGGTAAAGGAGATGTCCAAAAGAAATCATCGCGACAGATTAAACGATTTTGATTAATATGCTCTGTCAAGCGATTCCCTAACGAGCTAACATCTGAATTGCTATTATTCATCAACACCGATAAAGTGAGATCTACATCCTTAATCATGGCATCAGAAACAAAGAAAGGATGAGGCTTAAGGTGAAAATAAACCCGTTCAGCAACCCCACTATCAATCAGAAAGTCTGCCAAACACAAATCGCAAAAAAGCTCAAACCCTGCATTATCAATAATAAAATCAATCCGTACCCCCCTAAAACCAGCTATTTTATCAGCAATTTTGGCAGTATCGTCTACTAAAATATTGGCTTGTTGGCTGTCACTTTCAATGCGACTGCGATCGCCCTCTTCTGCATCTTCAGGCCACATACTGAGGTCAATTCGATTACCCCAGAGGGCAAAATAGAGAAGAGCGATGGCAGACACTCTATTTTCCTGACTATTGACAAATCTATTAACTTGTGTACTCATAGCTTGGATAGAAGGGATCACCTTCACCAAACTACTAGATTTTTGCGATGCAAAGGGATCGATACCTTGAAAATTTCCAGGAGTAAAGTAACCAGTAGCTTCCAGAATGCGACGATACAAATAAACCTCAGCAAACAACCAAGGAACATCAATCCACCGTTGCCCAAGCCAAGGTTCAATATAACCTGCCCAAGCCTCTAAATCTGCCCCATGATCGCCCTTCAGCGATCGGACTATCCCATTAGGAAATTCCCGAACAATATTATCCAAATTCTCGATAATCAACGGAGAAAAATCATTTTCCTCAATAACTCGCCGAATAATAGTAGGCCAACGATCAATTAATGTCACATTAGCAAAAGAACCTTCCTCCCACATCATCAAAGGAGAAGGAACAGGTAATCGAGGTTCATTAGATAAAAATTTCACAGACGAGCTACCTTTTCCTAGGATTGACTATTCTTCAAAATCACAAATATCTTACCTCAAAACCTTTGCGCTCTACTCTGACGAGAAGCCGCTGCGCGTCTAGGCGTTAAAAATATAATCTCAATGTGAACGAGTGATAGAGGATAGAAGTTATAGTCCAACCTCTATCCTCTAACCTCTAGCTGCCAGCCTCTATTTTCACAGATAGAATCTTATCGCCCTTGCGGATAGCATTAACCACAGCCATATCCTCCGTTTTACCAAAAGTGGTGTGTACACCATCTAAATGAGGCTGAGGAGAATGACAAATAAAGAATTGACTCCCCCCAGTATCCCGTCCAGCATGAGCCATGGATAAAGTTCCAGCTAAATGCTTATTCGAGTTAATTTCACATTTAATTTTATAGCCAGGACCACCTGTTCCGGTCCCAGAAGGACAGCCCCCTTGGATCATAAAATTAGGGATAACTCGGTGAAATGTGAGTCCATCGTAAAACCCTTTTTCAATTAAGTCTACGAAATTTTTCACTGTATTTGGGGCCTCTTTATCAAATAAGTCGATATTGATTGTGCCCTTGTCGGTTTCCATAATAGCGCGGGTCATGTTTTTTTTTCCTTTCTATAGAGCTTGTCCCGATGGGGAGCTAGTATAAGTTACCACTTAATTTCCCAAATCTACCCATCCAGGAGATCCACCGCCCCGCCAAACGAGCCGACCCGAAATTTTTCTATAATATTTGTAATATTTCTTAAAATAGGTGGTATGGAATGGCTTATCCCGACTTGGAGCAAATTGCGGTTCAGCTTCAAAGCGCCAACTCGCGCGATCGCATGTTAGCATTGGCTTCGCTGCGAGAAGTGTCATCGGTGGAAGCAGTGCCGCTGATAAAAAAGGTATTAAACGACACCAGTATCCAGGTTCGTTCAATGGCAGTCTTTGCTTTGGGGATTAAGCAAACTGAGGAATGTTACCCGATTTTGGTAAAATTACTGGAAACTGACCCAGATTATGGCATTCGTGCAGATGCGGCTGGGGCGTTGGGATATCTAGAAGACGGTAGAGCTTTGGAAATATTGGTGCGGACGTTTTATGAAGATACCCATTGGTTAGTGCGCTTCAGTGCAGCGGTGTCTCTGGGAAATCTGAAAGATCCCCGCGCCCGTGATGTGCTGCTCCAAGCACTAGACAGCCCAGAAGTCGTGTTACAACAAGCTGCGATCGCGGCTTTGGGCGAAATCAAAGCGATAGATGCGGTAGATGATATTCTCCGCTTTGCCCAATCCTCCGATTGGTTGATTCGCCAACGCCTAGCCCAAGCCCTGGGTAACTTACCAACCCCAAAAAGTATTTCGGCACTGAAATTTTTAGCCAAAGACAGCAATCATCAAGTTGCTGAAGCTGCCTCAATCGCGCTGCAAGGTTTGCAGGAAGCTTGAATGAGAAGCAGGGGG
>NZ_JAMZMM010000373.1 GCF_024178385.1 Limnofasciculus baicalensis BBK-W-15
CCTTGTCCCCCTACTTCTAACCTCCGTCGTCTACGTTATCCAATCCCCTCATCCAAACGGTACAATGATCTTGCCCGATCTAGGTACAAGCTGGGATTAAATGCGTATCTCTTTGAATTGGCTACGGAAATTAGTTGATCTAACTCTAGAACCTCAAGCATTAGCTGACATTCTTACTAATGCTGGATTTGAGGTTGAAGATATTGAAGATCGGCGGAAATTAGCTGATGGTGTTGTAGTTGGTAAAGTTCTAGACGTACAACCTCACCCCAATGCAGATAAGCTGAGGGTTTGTCAAGTGGATATTGGAGATGCTAATGGTCCGCTAAATATTGTTTGCGGTGCGGCAAATGTCCGACCAGATATTTATGTTCCTGTGGCAACAATAGGAGCTTATCTACCTACTATCAATCTAAAAATTAAGTCTTCAAAATTGCGCGGTGTCCGTTCAGAAGGAATGATTTGTTCTTTGGCTGAAGTTGGTTTGACCAAAGAATCGGCAGGAATTCATATCTTTTTTGAAGAGGTAAGAGGTGAGGGTGTAGATGTTAGAGTAAATCAGTCAGAAGAGAATATTTTACCTCTAACTCACATCTTGCCACCAAAAATAGGCAGTGACGCTCGTCCACTTCTTGGTTTAGATGATGTTATTCTCGACTTAACGGCTACGGCAAATCGTGCTGATGCCCTGAGTATGGTGGGGGTGGCAAGAGAAGTCGTAGCGCTAACAGGCAAGTCTTTAAGGTTACCAGAAGTTACTGAAGTATCTGTTAAATCTGGCTCCAATCGACTGACTTTGAAAATATCTGAGCCAAAAGCCTGCCCTGCTTATATTGGTACTGTAATTGAAGGGGTAAAAATTGCGCCTTCCCCCGATTGGCTCCAAAAGCAATTGGAAGCGGCTGGGGTGCGCCCGATTAATAATGTGGTGGATATCACAAACTATGTTTTATTGGAATGGGGTCAACCCCTCCACGCTTTTGATTGCGATCGCTTACACTTAGTAGGCAATCCTCAGTCACCAGCTCAAAATCCCGACTTCCCAATCCAAATCGGGGTTCGCTTTGCTAAGAATAACGAATCTTTGAAGACGCTGGATGGTCAAATTAGAACCCTAGAATCCCAAGCTCTATTAATTACTGCCAAGGATAAACCTATCGCTTTGGCAGGCGTGATGGGTGGTGAAGAAACTGAAGTTCATGATGGGACTGAGAATATATTACTAGAAGCCGCTCTATTTGAGCCAGTGGCAATTCGCAGATCGGCACGTAGTCAAGGCTTGCGCACTGAGGCATCTACCCGTTATGAACGGGGTGTGAATCAGGCAGAATTGGGTGTGGCTTGCTCAAGAGCGATCGCACTTATTTTAGAATTAGCAGGTGGCACTTTAATAACTCAGGAAATTTCCGATTGGAGATCCCATCCCTCAACCTGGACTAATTCGATTGAATTACGCCTAAATCGCGTTAATCAGGTATTGGGGGAAGTTGATTTGGGAGATGATGAAATTGGTGAAATTCAGTCAGAGGATGTAGAACGAATTCTCACATCTCTTGGCTGTCAATTAGAAAGGAAAGAGGTTAGAGGTAACGAGGAAGATCAGGAATATGAGGAAGTAGTTTGGACAGTTAAAGCACCTCCTTACCGCTATCGAGATTTAGAGCGGGAAATTGATTTAATTGAAGAAATTGCCCGTCTCTACGGTTATGACAAGTTTTATGACAAATTACCAGATAAAACAGAACTGGGTTATTTGTCTCTGGATGTGTCATTGACGCGACAACTAAGAGAAGCATTTCGAGCCGCAGGTTTGACAGAATTAGTTCAATATTCTCTAGTAAAACCCAAAGAAATAGAAGAGCAAATTCGTCTTTCTAATCCCTTGTTTGTCGAATATTCTTCCCTTCGCACTGATTTAATATCGGGATTAATTGATGCTGCACAGTACAATCTGGAGCAAGGGAACGGGATACTAAATGGTTTTGAAATTGGGAGAATTTTCTGGAGAGAAGAAGAAGGCTTCGCTGAAGCTGACGTTATTGCAGGTATTTTGGGCGGCGATCCCACTCAAGGGAAATGGATTAGGGGCGGTAAAGATTCTCCGATGACTTGGTATGAGGCAAAAGGGGTGCTGGAAAGTGCATTTGGACGCTTAGGTTTAAATATTGAATATCAGTCGGATAGACAAGACGATCGCTTTCATCCAGGACGTACTGCATCATTATGGTTAGGAGGGGATCGTTTGGGAAGATTTGGGCAACTTCATCCTCAACTTCGCGCTGAAAGGGGTTTGCCCGATGAGGTATATGTTTTTGAGTTGGACTTAGATGTAATCTTGGATAAGTTGACTCAAGATGAACATTTGACACCTCGTTTTCATGCCTATTCTACTTTCCCTGCATCGGATCGCGATATCGCTTTCTTCGTATCGGAAAAAGTCTCGGTAGCGGAGATTAAACGCACTACTCAGCAAGCAGGAGGAGCTTTATTGGAATCGGTGCAAGTCTTTGATGAATATCAAGGAGAATCAGTTCCTAATGGACAGCGAAGTTTGGCATTTCGATTAATTTATCGAGCTGGGGATCGTTCTCTTACTGCTGAGGAAATTGAATCAGTTCATCAAAATATCCGACAATCTCTCCTTGAGAAATTTGGAGTTAGTCTGAGAAGTTAAATAGTTAGTGGTTATTTGTTGTTTGTTATTTGTTGTTTGTTGTAGAATAGGCAGGACACCTGTTAAAACTATTAGTGGTTTTACGAATAACCAACAACTAGCAACCAACAACCAACAACCAACAACTAACAACCAACAACAAATTATGGCTAAATATGTAATGTGGGGAAGCTACTGTGAGGATGTTTTGGAAAAACGCACTCCTTACCGACAAGATCATCTAGATGGTTTAGCAAAGCAAAAAGAATTAGGTATTTTGATTACTCTTGGTCCAACAAAAGATCTGACTAAAGTTTTTGCTATTTATGAAGCAGAAGATGAAGTCACGGTGAAAGAGTTAATTGAAGGAGATCCTTATTGGCAAAATGGGATTTGGACTGAATATTCTGTAACAGAGTGGATTCAAGCAATTTGAAGGGGTTTTAAGTTGCATTAAGTACACTCCAGAAACCCGGTAACTTCGGCGAAACCGGGTTTCTCTGTATCTCAGATACCTTCAACCGAATTTGAGATCGGAGATTACCCTTAAATCAATCGCAAATAGAGCCATCTGCTCCTTCCAATACAAACCCTGCATCTCGAATCATTTCCCAATCTTGATGGGCTGCTTGTCCCGGTGTTGTGAGATAATCTCCGACAAAGATAGAATTAGCTGGATAAAGTCCTAAAGGTTGGAGGGAGCGCAAATGGACTTCTCTCCCTCCAGCAATTCTAATTTCCTGAGATGGTAAAATAAACCGAAATAAGCAAAGAATTCGCAGACAACGACGCGGGTTTAATTCTCTGATTTCTGCTAGTGGCGTACCGGGAATGGGAATAAGAAAATTAACGGGAACGCTTGTTACTTCCAGTTTCCTTAGCGAAAGTGCCAAATCGATTACATCATCATCAGACTCACCCATCCCCAGAATACCACCAGAACAGGTCGTAATTCCTGCTGATTTAACATTCTGTACAGTATTTTCGCGATCGCGAAAAGTATGGGTAGTACATATTTCCCCATGATGTGCTTCTGAGGTGTTAAGATTGTGATTAACTCTATCTACACCTGCTGCTGCTAAACGATGGGTTTGTTCCTCACTCAAAAGTCCCAAACAAGCGCAAATTTTTAGATCGTAATTTGCTTTAATTTCTTTAATCGTATCTACAACTCTACTAAAAATAGCTTCATTTGGCGATCTTCCAGAAATCACGAAGCAAAAAGTTCCGGCTTTTAATTGTGCTGCTCTATCTGCTGCGGCTAATATTTTTTCTGTGGCTAATAAAGGATATTTTTCAATATCAGCACTAGATATTTTAGACTGAGAACAGTAATGGCAATCTTCAGGGCATAAACCACTTTGAGCGTTGAGCAGAAAATGGAGTCGTACCCGATTTCCCCAATAATGGCGACGGACTCGGTAGGCAGCAGCAAGCTGATCGAGTATCATATCATCAGGGGCATTCAATACTGCTCGTGCTTCTTCACGGGTAAGAAGTTCCCCTGCTAGAGAGCGATGGGCTAAATTATTCCAGTCAGGAAGTTGTAGTAGGGAGGAGGCGATCATACTTGGTAGTCTTAAATATCAGCAACTTTCAAGTGTATCCTTAATTGACCATAACTTTATGAAGTTTATCTGAATATGACCAAACTTACTCTAATCCTTGGCAATAAAAACTATTCATCTTGGTCACTTCGTCCCTGGCTATTAATGAAGCAATTTAAACTAGACTTTGATGAAGTGATTATTTCACTCTACAACCCAGAATCAAAACCAAAAATCCAACAGTATTCTCCATCAGGAAAAGTGCCTGTTCTATTACACGATGAGATAACAATATGGGATTCCCTGGCAATTTGTGAATATTTAACCGAACAATTTCCTAATTATCACGGGTTGCCAGAGGATAAAAAAGCAAGAGCAATTGCACGCTCTATTAGTGCGGAAATGCACTCAGGTTTTCCCAATTTGCGTCAGAATATGCCCATGAATTGTCGGGCAAAACTACCTAGGAAAGTTATAACATCAGAGGTACAGCAAGATATTAACCGCATTACTGATATCTGGCGATACTGTCGCGGTAATTTTGGCAGTGGGGGTGATATGCTATTTGGGAAATTTGCGATCGCAGATGCTATGTTTGCCCCTGTTGTGCTACGGTTTATTACCTATAGTGTGGAGTTGGATTCTGTTTGTAAGGATTATGCTAACGCAATTTTGGCACTTCCAGCCATGAAGGAGTGGATTAAAGCGGCTGAAAGTGAACCAGAAATTATTCCTAGCTTTGAGCTTTAGCCTATAACCTATAACCTCTAACCTACAAAGCACTATTTCCCACATTCATCGACTAAATAGCATAGTGCCCGGAAACGCAGCCCCACTAATTCATCATAGATGGGATTCAACTTGCAAAGTGGGGGAATCCGTAATAGAGTACGACCAAATACTTTAATTTCCCGCTCAAAGGGGCATTGTGCGGGAATCACTTGGCAGATTAAGTCTGCCTGTTTCTCATTATGGATTTCTATACTATCCAACCACTGTTTTACAGGTTTCAGTAAATCCAAGCCTTTCTTGGGTTGGAGTGGGGAGTAGGTTTTTTGGAGTGGGGAGTGGGGAGTAGAAATTTCAATATCTGAAAAGTTACTTGTGGAGTCATTAAGAGAAGATTGCCCCTGACTACTCCCAATCCAGCTAGTCAAAATCAGCTTCTTTGTTGTATACTGAGATACGTTCATAATTCTTTCCTATGTTCGGAACAAGCGAACTGGATCGCCTGTAATTTACCTACAAGCCCTAGCCACGCAATACCGGATAATTTCCGGTATAGATTTTCGCTGGATTCCCATCATCAATTTGAAAAAGTCTTTGTTAATGGGAACTAATATCAATTTTGGGTATATCAATATTTTCCAACGCAGAGAGCTTCCTTTGATCCTGCCTTAAATAGCACCACTTGAGTGTAATAAATTTTACTGAACTTTTGTTCAGCTTGATAGTTGTTTCTCAGTAACAACACGTATACTCAGATCTTGCACCAGCGATCTGAGTTCAGTGTTAGGAGTAGCCCTTTCAGGGCGGCTACGCCAACGGTGTTAGAAGTTAAAATTTAAGAGCATTAGCACCATTATCAACTGGCGGTTAAAACCGCAGCTACACAGACAAAACCCGCCTGCGCGGGTTATTAATTAGTCTGCGC
>NZ_JAMZMM010000374.1 GCF_024178385.1 Limnofasciculus baicalensis BBK-W-15
GAATTAATTGCACTCATCCGCTTGGCATCTACTAATGCCTGATAAATTAGCGCCGCTACCTCTCCACGAGTTGCTGCCATAGTGGGATGGAGTTGTTTAACATTGGGGTAATTCACCACAATACGTTTTTTGCTGGCTGTCACCACTTCATCTTTCGCATATTCAGGAATAGCAGCCTTATCAGTATAAAAATTCAACGCATTGGCATCGGCTACTGCTAAACCCAATCCATTCACCAAAGAAACAATCACCTGTACCCGCTGTACATTATCGTTTGGCTTGAAAATTTTATTGGGGAAACCTGCCACAAATCCACCACGATAAGCTTGTTGAATTGCATTATATCCCCAAAAGTTAACGGGAACATCAGTAAAGTTTTCTGCTGCTTTTTTAGCTCCTGGATTAAATGCTTTCACCAGCAAAGCCGCATATTGGGCACGAGTCATTTTATCATCGGGTTTAAAAGTGCCATCTTTAAAACCACTAATCATTCCTTGGGCAAATAATGCTTCAATAAATTGCTTCGCCCAGTGATTCTGAATATCTGAAAAAGCTGGAGTTGTTTCCTCAGTAGTGCCATCAGTAGTACCATCAGTAGTACCATCAGTAGTACCGCCAGTAGTACCACCAGTTGTACCGCCAGTTGTACCGCCAGTTGTGCCACCAGTTGTACCGCCAGTAGTACCGCCAGTTGTACCGCCAGTTGTGCCACCAGTTGTACCGCCAGTTGTGCCGCCAGTTGTACCACCCGCTACCACAGTACCATCAATATTAATCGAGCCGCTAACTTTCGTACCACCCAACTGATTACCGAAAGAAACTAGGGTATTTTTAGTTACATTGAGAATATCCAGCTTACCATTATTCCGAAAAATATTCCCACCAGGATCTTGTGAACTTTTCCCTAAATCTGGAGTAGCATTGCCAGTCACAGCCAAACCATATTCTTCATTATTTTCAATCCGATTATTCCGCAATACAGGTTTAGCCTCAACAGAAATACTCATGCCAAAGCGATTCTCTGCCATAGTATTATCCACCACCTTAGTGGTAGCATTACCATCAATACTAATACCATAGCCAGTTTTTTTGCAGCTATTCCCTCGAAGCTCTCCCGCACAATCCCGCGTGATGGAGATGCCATTGCCTCCATTATCAAAACATACATTATTAAGAATGGTAGGATTAGCAGTACCCGTAGCCAAAACTCCCTCACGATTACATTTAGTGAAAGTACAATTAGCCACAGTAGGAGCAGTTGATTCAATCCAAGCCGCAGTACCACGCTTGGCTAAATTGGTAACAGTTATACCTCGGATAGCAGTATTATTTGCCAGTAAAAATGTTATATTTTGCAGAGCAAGGGTAGGACTGGTATAAGCACCACTACCTTCAACTAAAATACCACTACCTTTTGTACCTTCGTTGCCTAAAATTGTCACTCCAGAGGGTACTTGGAGAGGGAATATTTCCCCACTCGCCGCATTATAATTACCCGGTGCCAGTTGAATGGTAGTATCGGGTTGTATTTGCTGAAGTGCTTTGGTAATAGTTTTAAATGGAGTAGACTGGCTACCCGTAGCAGTATCGTTACCAGTGGCTGGATTGACGTAAAGTGTTTGAGGCATAATTAGAGGTTTATAGTAAGATAGGAGAAATTGAGAGCAGACGAAGTAATGATTGTTTCTCAAGTTTGTAGTAGGCGCTTAAGCACTTACTACGAGCAGTAATGATTGTTTCTCAAGTTTGTAGTAGGTGCTTAAGCGCCTACTACGAGCGGTATAGGGGGTGTCACCCCACATCTGAGTTTGCGATCGCTGCTGATATTGCCCAGTGTAGCCTCAAATGTTAGGAAATGTCTATGTAAGAAGATGGAAGGAAAGAAACCTGACACCCAGAAGTCGGGTTTCTTAGAGAAACCCGACTTCTTATCATTACGAGTTTTAGGTTTAATTCTACCCATCTGCTTCTCCTAACCTTTAGCTACAGTTTTCCTCATTCACATTTCATCCTTCGTCGAGTTATTATTTATGGAAGAATTATTTACCCTTAAGGATTTATTGCTAAAAGGTGATATATCAGGAGCATTAATCGTAGTAGAAGAATTGGAAGAAATGAGCCGCGATGATAAAATTAGTGCGATTAGCAGCTATGGAGTGATTTTGCTCCTTCATCTGATTAAGCAACAAGCCGAAAAACGGACAACTCGCTCTTGGGATTTGTCCATTAAGAATTCGGTGTGGGAAATTCAGAAAAAGAATAAGCGTCGCAAAGCAGGCGGTTATTACCTCACATCAGCAGAGTTGCGCATCGCTTTACAAGAAGCTTACCCCAGGGCAATCGATAAGGCTGCGATAGAAGTAGAAGAAGGTCGTTATGATACTGCTATATTAGAAGAGATGGTAAATCGAGAGGAAATTTTAAGTCAAGCGATGGCTTTGATTGCGTCAGATAATCTATCATGAGAGTTATATGCTCCAAACAGGCAAGATGCCTGTTCTACGAGTAAAGATTAAAAAAATGAGGTTTTTCGATGATTACGCTTTATCACGCTCCAGTTTCACCAAATTCTCGCCGTGTCTGGATTACCCTACTGGAAAAAGGACTAGAGTTTGAACTAGTGGAAGTCAAACTAAATGGCGAACAATTTAAACCAGAGTTTTTACAAATTAATCCTTTCCATCACATTCCCGCTTTAGTAGATGATGGTTTTTCCTTGGTGGAATCCTTGGCAATATTAGATTATTTAGAGGCAAAATACCCGACACCCGCCATGTTGCCTAGTGATGCCAAAGATTTAGGAATTGTACGGATGGTGGAATTAGTAACAGTTAACGAATTATTGCCTGCTCTGACTACATTAGCGCCCGTACTTTTAGGTATTCCTGGGGCAAATCCCGAAAAAATAGACCAGGCAAAGGTGAAAACTTCAACAGTATTGAAGTATTTTGAGAGTTTGCTAGATAATCGCCCATTCTTTGGTAGTGACAATATAACTCTCGCTGAACCTGTCGCTGGTACAGTGATATCCTGGTTGATAGGATCGGACGTGTCCTTAAATGATTATCCTAAATTAAGTGGATGGTGCGATCGCATTCAAAAACGTCCAGCATGGCAGAAAACAGAACCCACGCCAGAGGATATTGAAATGATTAAGTCTATGATGAGAGGAAGGATGGCACAGGGGTAGTGGCGTGACTTTTTAATCAACCACGAAGACACTAAGACACGAATGACTCAGAGCCAATTGCCCTCCTTCAACAACTTAAAATTGATACTTCACGCTAAAATAAAACCCATCATCTTGGGCATTATTACCCCGATCGTCTAATTTTATCAGAGGTAATCCATAATCTAAACGGATATTAAGATTGGGATTAGGTTGCCAAATTAATCCCAATCCAACACTAGCTAAAAATGTCTGCTTAGGTTGGTAATTAGGATTATCTGCAGCATTCCAGACAACGCCAAAATCAGCAAAAGGGGCAAGTTCAAAAACCCCATCATTGAGATTCTCTTGTTTAATTGTAATGCGATCTTCGATCGAAAATCTTACCCCATTGTCACCCGCCCGGACATTTTGCCGATAGCCTCGTACAGATTCACCACCGCCAATAATAAATTGTTGGGAGGAGAGTAAACTATCTGGTGTGAGCTGCACTTCCCCCTGGATATGTAAAATATTATTAGGACTTAAACGTTGTAGCCGTTGTACTTGACCTAGCCAGCTAAAAAAATGACCGTCAGGAATAGGATCGGAATTTTCTGTCGCATTCAATAACCCAATCCCGAAGGAAAATTGTGAACCTAAAGCCCAAGCGCCTTTATTATCCCATCGCACATAATCTTGTCCGAATTTGATCGCACTAGTGCGATTAATACCTCTCTCATCAGGACCAAAACCAAAGGGAGTAGGACCTGCAAAAGTAAAAGTTTGACCACTTTGATAAGTAAATCCCACAGATAATGCTAATTCTTCCCGAAAAGAACGGATAATGGGTTGGCGATAGCTAATTTCATATAACTGAGATTCTCCATGAATATCTAAAGCCTTAAATGGTTGCTGAGTCACATGATTACGAGAAGGGGCAGCCCGAAGTTGTAGAGTACCATTATTAACATTAACAGGTACTCGATAGGTGAAGTCAAAACTATCCGCGCCGCCTGTTGTTGTGTGATAGTATGAAGCTGTAAAAATATCACCAATTCCGGTTACATCAAGATAGCGGGCATTAACTCCGAGACGTTCAGATCCTACACTTGGTGGGGAATAATTATCAACACTAAGAGTAACATCTAAAGGCTCGTGTTCAATCGCTTCTACCACTAAAATACTCTTACCAGGAGCGCTGCCAGAACGTAATTTTGCTTCTACTCGTTTAAAAAGTGGATCTCGGCGCAATAGTCGCAATTGTTCTTCGAGTTTAGCCGTATTTAGGGGTGTCCCAACTCCTAACTTAATTCGCGATATCACGTAATTAGGATTGAGGCGTTTTGTTCCTTCTACCTCAATTTTTTCCACACTCCCTTCAATAACCAGAATCTGGACAACCCCACCATTAGTAATAATCTGTGGTTCTAAAACTGCACGGGAACTAGTATAACCCTGTTCTGCATAGAGTTGATTAATAGTATTAACTACATTAGTAAGATCTTGGAAAGAAACCGTTTTTCCTGCTAATGGTTTGGTTAAAAATTCGATTTGCTCCGATGTTAATACAGTGCTACCCTTTACTTCAATTCGCTGGACTAGTATGGGTATACTATTTGTTTCTGGACTGGTTTCCGGTGTGGGTATCGGGAGAAGTGGAGATTCTTCTGGTGACAGTGTAGGTGTGGGTATAGGCTGTAATAAATGAGGTTCCTGCGGAGTCGTTTCGCTCACAGAGTTACCATCTAATTGAACTATTGTGGATAGTATTATAGGTGATGATTGTTGGGCAATTTCCTCTTTAGCAAGTTCTGGTGATGGGATTAATTGCAAATTTACTTGAGAATCTGAAACAACATTAGGATTAGCTAATGCCGTATGAGTAGGAAAAATTTCCAGGGCAAGAAGACCTACCAACACGCCAAAATGTAGGGATAAACGCATATTGATTGACGATCCTAATAGTTTACTGGGGAATAAGCAGGTAGATGTTTACCCTGATGCGCTGCAATATTAACCCTGGTTGCTATCTAAAGAATAAGATTGATTACCAGATGCTTGTTTGGTAGATGCAAGATATAAAGCGAATCAAGTCTTATCTTTCTATCCTAACTTGATAGTCTCGACCTTCTTTCAAGGTAACAGGAGTAGGAGATTTAGTAACATCAACAATGACAATTAAGGTATTAGCTGCTGTCTCAAAATCAACATTAATGAACTCGATATATTCAGTACCAATCGATTGAGATACTAGGGCGAAAACCTGCTCCCTCACTAAATTTTGATTTGCTGGCAAGGCAATTAAGTGCCTGTTGCAGTGGAAATCCTCTGGTTGGAGTGGAAGTGATAACTTTCCGCCATTAGTATTCATATATTCCAAAATTTTGGGCAGGAGTTTCTCCACTTCTGGTAGCTGTTCATATCGAGATAAGTTACAGCCTATTGCTGCTAAATCAGTCGATGGATTTGATTCTGCTTCTAGTTGCGCTGGTTTTGGGTCTATTCTTAGTTGTTGTGGTATTGGAGTTGGTATTGGAGTTGGTATTGGAATTGGAGTTGGAGTCGGCTCGGGAGTTGGAGTTGGCTCGGGAGTTGGAGTTGGCTCGGGAGTTGGAGTTGGCTCGGGCGTTGGAGTTGGCTCGGGAGTTGGAGTTGGCTCTGGCGTTGGAGTTGGCTCTGGCG
>NZ_JAMZMM010000044.1 GCF_024178385.1 Limnofasciculus baicalensis BBK-W-15
TTCCCCATGTGAGCAAGATATGCAGTCTATATTACAAAATATTTATTTTGCTTAAGATAATTAACTTTATTGTAAAATCTTGGTTAAGATAGTAAAACTTAACATATCTTTGATATCAGGGGAGGTTTTCTGGGAACTAAGAGAAGATAAGGTTCTAGACCGAGCTACGCCCCTGAATCAGCCTGGGTGACTAGCGGAGAAAACTTCATCAGCGAATCCAACTGGATTGATACGATTTACAGAGCATTATCATGACGTTCATTGACTTGATTTGACGGCTTTGTCCTACTGAGGGGCTATAACTAGTAGTAAACAACCCACCGCTCGCAACAGATGAAGACAGTTGTATTTGAGAACGGAGCAGTCCGATTGAAGGATAGGTATCGACATCACCAGATTAACCTAACGGCTGACATAGCTTGTGATGATTTGACTCGCCTAGCTGCTGCTGTGGCTCAGACACCAGTAGCGTTACTTTGCTTGCTTGATGCTAGTGGTGTGCGGATTTCTAGCCAAGTAGGTTTGGAATCCGCAGCAGTTGAATCTTACTTGCCATTCTGTACTCAAACAATAAAGGACTTAGAAAACCATGATGAGCCTCTATTAATCGTTGAAGACACTTTAATCAATCAAAGTTTAAATAATAAAGGTGTAAGTGACCAAAGTTTAAATAATAAAGGTGTAAGTGACCAATATTTTGTCAGTTACAAACTGATATCAACCTCTCCTCAGATTCGGTTTTACACTGCTTTTCCCTTAGTCAACCATCAAGGAATAATTTCCGGTGTTATATTGGCGATTGATTGGGGACCTAGAGAGTTAAATGTACAACAAAAAGAAGCATTAAAGGGATTAAGCAGACAAGCAAGTACACAACTCGCACTCTACACCAAGGTAGCTAACTACGCTGGAATTGCGACTCAGTACCAAGAGCTGGAGGCATCTTGCCAAGCATCCCATCAAGAACTAGAAGAGCTGAAGATAGCACTAGATCGATATAGATCGCAATCCGGTGGAAATAGCTCAGGGGAACTATCAGGAGATTTGATTTGTGTTATTAGTGTAGATGGTTACTTAAAGCAAGTGAATTCAAGCTTTGAAAAAACTCTTGCTTACAGTATAGAAGAACTACTGGATCGGGCTTTTTTAGATTTTGTACATCCGGAAGATCGCACCATAACCATAGCAGAATTAGAGAAGCTTACTCACAAAACCTCAGCTATCTGCTTTGAAAACCGTTATCGCGGCAAAGATGGTTCCTATAAGTGGTTGTCATGGAATGCCTTCCCGCTATTAGAGGAGGAAGATATGGTCTACGCGATCGCGCGTGACATCACCAAGACTAAACTAAGAAAAGCTTCCCTGCTAGAGCGATCGCGAGTTTCTACCCTGGAAGCTGATATTGGTGCAGCCCTAGTATCTCAAAACGGTACACTATCAGAAAGCCTTACCGAATGTACCGAGGCAATTATCCGACATTTACATGCTATCGGTGCTGGAATTTGGACTGTGGAAAGAACAGTGGGGAATTTGTCAACACTTTCATCCTTAGAATTGCAAGGCTCAACTGGACAACTTCTTCCCGCCGAACTCTTTCCCCGTCACGTCGCCCCAAATCAGGGTATAATCGGCGCTATTGCCCAAACCAGACAATCAATTAATACCTCCCTTTCCACTCCCGGCAATGACAAGATTCCATCAACATTCTTAAGTGGCTACCCCCTGATTGTCGATGCCAGAGTTGTCGGTGTGATGGCACTCCACTCTCATCAACCTTTCTCCCAAGTAGTTAATGGGGTTTTGGGCTGGGTAGCCAACACAATGGCACTGGCAATCGATCGGGTTTGGGCAAGAGAAGAATTACGCAGCCGTCGAGAAGCTTTGCTATTTCAGTTAGCCAGTCAAATTCGCAACTCCCTAGAACTAGATACCATATTGGGGACAGCAGTCAAAGAAATTCGCAGCTTGCTTAGGGTTGACAATTGCAGCTTTTTATGGTACTTTCCCGATGCCAACTGGCAGAGCATGTGCGTGACTCACGAAGCACGTAACCCCAAAAGTCAAACTCTGTTAGGCGAATGTCCGCTCCCTCAGTTTAATCCGCTAGTGAAAATTATTGGTAATTTGCAGCCGCTGCGGATTGAAGATATCAGGGAAGGAGCGGATTTAGAGCCAGAGCTGCGATCCCTACTGACAGATTGGGGGATGAAATCTGGACTAATTCTCCCCCTCAAAACTCAAACTGGTCAATTGGGAGCCATTATTTGCAGTAACTCTCATAATTATCGCCTGTGGAGCGATCCCGAAGTCGAACTATTGCAAGGTGTAGTGGATCAACTTGCGATCGCAATCGAACACGCAGAATTATTCGCCAAAACACGCGCATCAGCCCTAGCAGCCCAAACACAAGCGCGTCAATTGGAAACAGCGTTACGAGATCTCAGACAGACTGAAGCACTATTAATTCAGACAGACAAAATGTCTACGATCGGTCAAATGGTGGCCGGGATTGCCCATGAAATCAACAATCCAGTTAATTTTATCACAGGTAATTTACTCCATGCTACGAACTACATTCGAGATCTGCTAAATCTAATTAATTGCTATCAACAGCACTACCCCAATCCCGTCAGGGAAATTCAAGGCTGCATTGAAGAAATTGAGTTAGATTTCCTCACAGAAGACTTGCCTAAAATGATGTCTTCTATGCAGATGGGATCTGACAGGATTAATGAGATTGTCGTTTCTTTGCGCAACTTCTCGCGGGTAGATCAAGATGAAATGAAGCCTGCTAACATCCATGAAGGAATTGATAGTACCTTACTAATCCTGCGCAATCGGATGAAACCCTACGGCAATTATCCTGGTATCACCCCCATCAAAGAATATGGAAATCTGCCACTTGTAGACTGCTATATTGGTCAGCTAAATCAGGTTTTTATGAATATTATTAGTAATGCGATCGATGCTTTAGAAGAGGCAAGAGGTGAGGGGCAAGAGGTAAGAGGGGAAGAAAAATCTAACATCTCAAGTCACCCCTCTTTTTTTGCTCAGAAAATCTGGATTAGAACAGAAGTATTAAAAAATAATCAAGTTGTTATTCGGATTCGCGATAATGGACTAGGAATCCCGAAAAATGTTCTCAATCGTCTATTCGATCCATTCTTCACAACCAAACCTTTAGGAAAGGGAACGGGTTTGGGATTGTCAATTAGCCACCAAATTATTGTAGAAAAACATGGTGGTGTACTTCAGTGTATCTCGGAACCAGGAAAGGGAACTGAATTTTGGATTTCAATCCCGATTTTCCCGCCACCGAGGATCGATTAACTCACTCAACCCTTCTCCCAGTAAAGACAATCCCACTACCATCAGTGTCATAGCTAAACCGGGGAAAAGTGCTGTCCACCAAATTCCAGTTGGTAGCGCATCAAGTGCCTGACGCAAATCATGTCCCCATTCTGGTATTTCTTCTGGTAATCCTAAGCCTAAAAATCCCAATCCACCTAAAACTAAAATAGCGTCAGCACAATTAAGAGTGAATAGCACGGGTACGCTTTGAATTACATTGAGAAATAGATATCGAGAAAGGATGCGACGGGGAGAAGCGCCTAAAGCTTGTGCGGCTTCGATAAATAGTTCAGTTTTCACACTAGAGGTATGATTGCGCACGACACGATAGTATTGGGGAATATAAGAAATACTAAGTGCGATCGCAGCATTTAAAACTCCTCTACCTACCACAAAGGCTAGCGTGACTGATAGTAATAATCCTGGTAAAGTATAGATCGTATCCATAAAAAATAATAATACCCGATCTAACTTACCCCCCAAATAACCGCTCACTAAACCGAGGGGAACCCCGATAATTAAACTTAGAGTTGTGGCGAGAATGACTACCTTTAAGGCTGCTTGAGAGCCAAATATTGTCCGTGAAAAGACATCATAACCTTGGCGATTTGTGCCAAACAAATATTTGCCTCCAGGGGGTTCATGAATGGGGTTAATTAAAGATGCAGTAGGATCTTGTAACCATCCCCATGACTGAAAGACGGGTGCAAAAATGGCGATGAAGATGAAACTAAGGGTAATAATTATCCCAATCGCCATTAAGATCGTTGAGAGGCTGGGGTTTTGGGCAAATCTTAAAAAACGGGGGAGTGGGGATTTGATAGAGTTCATAAGGAATCTGTAAATTTGCCTTCCCAGCTTCCCCGGCGGTTAAAACATCGTGACCTAAAGCCCGTAGGAATTGTACAACCGGGAGGGGAAAATTTTCATCAGTGTAGAGACGTGCCAAGATTTAACCTACCTTTTCTAGCATCGCCGCATCATTTTCTTGAATGGCGAGTTCGATTTCATCTCGAAAAGCTTCTGCATAAGCCCAAGCATTTACCAAATCAACAGCAGTCAGTCCCGGAAATGCTTCTAAAATAAGAGCATCATTCATTCCCAAACGTCGATCTTGGACAAGTGACCAAACAGGAATCCGCGTATTACCTAGACAAGCATCACCACCGCAAACACCGGGCGTTTTTTTGATGGGTTGGGAACCATTTGTTAACGTCTGGGTTAACAGTTGGATTACTTCTGCTTTGTCTGCTGGGGCTAAAGCCAGGAGTTGGGTTTCTAACTCTTTGAGCGTCATGGTTATGGTTGCCCTACCTTCAAACAGTTTCTCTCTCAAATTTTAGCGGGAATTGGCTTACTCCGTATCCTACACTGATTTGCGATCGAGTAGGTTGGGTTTCGCGAAACCCAAGAGGCATTTGCTTTGCTGCTCGTCTTTCCGTCATATCAAATCCGTTGGCATTGGTATAATATCTTTTTTTAACGCAGAGAGCGCAGAGGTAAACGCAGAGGTACGCAGAGGTTTTTCTGTCAGAGGTTGAATAATTCCGATGCAAACGGAAATGATATCAGTTGGTAATCTCCAATCAAAAGGGTGATGGCGAGGATTGCTTCTGAGCTGGGTTGACTGGCAAGTATAGCAACCGCCACAGCGGTTAGGACATTCTCAGCTAGTAAATTTTAACAAGGGGCTGAGAGCCAATTGTCCTAAGCGCCTTGGCGAGTGCTATAACAAGGCCTAGTCACTCAAAAATGGCTGTAAATCTATTGTTTACTTGTTTTCAGCTTATTTTCTTAAGTCGAACTCAGGTATTCGGGTACTACCGAACATGATATTAAACAGTTGCAGGCAAATAACTTTCAATCGCCTTGCGAAATTCGCTCTTCTGTTTAATACCTTTCATTTGAGTCAATAATTCTCGATCCTTAAAAAATTGCACCGTAGGTGTTCCCGTAACTTGAGCATTTGCGGCAATATCTGGTTCCGCATCAATATCAATCTCGATAAAGTGAATTTTGCCATCATATTCATCCACTATTTTATCAAGAATTGGTTTGAGAGTATGGCAAGGACCGCAACCAGGTGCAACATACTTTACCATAATTAGGCGATCGCTTTCGTGGAACAGTTTTCGCAAAGCGTAGCCACCGATATGGCGAGTGGATTGAATATTAAATGTGGTGACTGTATCTGGAGTGGCTGTTTTTGTTTCAGTTGTTTGAGTAACTGCCTGTTCCGATCCAGATTTTTGATGATATTCCTGAATCAAATTACTACCAGAAAGCCACCTTTCTGCTAATAGTGCTGCCATACAACCAGTACCAGCAGCGGTGATAGCTTGACGATATTCATGGTCCTGGACATCGCCAGCAGCATAGACACCTTCTACACTAGTTGCTACTGAATCTGGCTTAGTAATAATGTAACCAACACTATCTAATTCTAATTGTCCTTTAAACAAGGAAGTATTCGGAGTGTGCCCGATGGCGTAAAACATGCCTTTTGCTTCTAAATCCCGTTCTTCTCCACTGCGAGTATCTCGAACTTTTACTCCTGTCATCCAATTATTTTCACCAAATACATCGACGGGTTCGCTATTCCAATGTACGGTAATTTTAGGATTATTTAAAACCCGATCTTGCATAGTTTTAGAAGCCCTCATTTGTTCGCTACGAACTAAAAGATGGACGTGGGAACCATATTTTGTTAAGTAAACTGCTTCTTCTGCGGCAGAATCTCCACCACCAACAACGGCTAATTCCTCTCCAATAAACATCGGAGTCGCACCATCGCAGATTGCACAAGCAGAAATACCATTACTCCAATATTGCTCTTCACTAGGAAGTCTTAACCTTTTAGCAGTCGCACCTGTGGCAATAATAATACTGTGTGCTTTGACTTCCCGTTCCTCAGAGCGGACAATAAAGGGACGCTGACTCAAATCCACAAAAGTGACATCTTCTGTATAGCATTCCGTGCCCCAGCGCTCCGCTTGCCCTTTCATCCTTTCCATCAATTTTGGTCCGGTAATGCCTTCCGGGAAACCGGGGAAGTTTTCCACTTCTGTGGTAGTCATAAGCTGTCCCCCAGGGAGTCCCCCGGCTTGGAAGCCTTCAAACATCAAAGGTTTGAGGTTAGCGCGTGCGGCGTAGATAGCGGCAGTGTAGCCAGCGGGACCACTGCCGATGATGACTAGGTTTTCGATGGTTGGGTTAGACACGATCTATATAAACTCATAACGAGTACGTTTAATTTTTATTATAGCGGTTTTTTCGATAGATACCCGACTTCTTCAGCGGATGTAATGAGGGGATCTGGGCAGATAGCGATCGCACTAAAGCTAACAGCCGCCCTCGTCTGGGATAAAATAAAATTGCCCAGCCACAGAGACAACGGGCAGAGGAAGCTGAACAAATTGCCCAGCAAGAGAGACAATTAGCTCAAAAATTAGCTGCGCAACTTAGGAAGATGGGGATCGAGCCAGATTCTGTGGGATAGAAGGTTTGATGGTGAGTAAATAGATTTATTTATAAAGGTAAATCTAATCCAAATCCTGGTAAAACTTCTTCCCCTGATAACCTGACAGGAAATGGCAAAATTTCTACTTCCCGATTGGGGCGATAAATTTCTACTTGTTGATTTTGAGGATTAATTAGCCAACCTAAACGCAAACCGCTATTGAGATATTCCTGCATTTTGTCTTGCAGCGGTTTAAGTTGATCGGTACGAGAACGTAATTCAATGACGAAATCTGGACAAATAGGGGGGAATTTTTCCCTTTCTTCTTCACTTAAAGCTGACCATCTATCCAATCTAACCCAAGCGACATCGGGAGAGCGATCTCCGCCATTGGGTAAGCGAAAGATGGTTGAGGAACTAAAAACTCTTCCCAGTTGAGTTTGGCGATTCCATACACTCACGTTAGTAATTAAATCGGCTTCTCGATTACCGCCGATTCCACCTACTGGTGACATAATAATTAGTTCTCCTGTTGCGGTACGTTCAAGTTGCCAATTGTCATTGACATGACAGAGGCGGTAAAATTGTTCGTCAGTTAGGCTGACTGTTTCTAAGTTTAAAACTACTGTAGTCATGGCCTTTTTAGATCGGAGTCTATTTTAATATTATAGTATTGCTTTTTCCGTGGCGATGCCGAAAGCTGGCGTTGCAGGAGCAATTAATTCCCCGGTGGCATGGCGATCGCAGTTAATACAGCCCCAGGAGCGCGTTAGGCTAACGCCAAGCAACCCTTACGCGATCGCAAGTTCCTCGTGTGGCTCTAGCCCTGCCCGCGTCTAGTAACGCGATTGGTGTTAAGAAGGTTATTAATACTGAGCAGCTCGCAGCTCTTGATGATAACAAAGTGTTAAGTTTGCCTCATTAACTAACAGCCGCCCTCGTCTGGGATAAAATAAAATTGCCACTAACTGGGAAAGCTGCTCATGTTCAACTACAACCCATTAGACTGCTTACCCTCTGCAGAAGATTTACCCGATTCAGATGATACCCCTGTGGATAACGAATTGCAAGATTTAATTCCTACTTTGCTTAAGGCGAGTCTCGCTTTATTATGGGCAGAGCGTTGGGATTGGTATTTTGGTGTAGATATGGGGATTTACTATCATCCCGATGCTGATGCCATTGTACCGGATGGATTTTTAAGTTTGGGAGTCCACAGGGTTATTGATGAAGATTTGCGGTTGTCTTATGTGGTGTGGGAAGAGGAGAAGATGCCAATTTTTGTCTTAGAGGTAGTGTCTCATAGACGGCGAGGAGAATATAGTTTTAAGAAACAATCTTATCAAGATATGGGGGTTTTATACTATGCCGTATATAATCCTTTGCGCAAGAGAAAATCTTCTCTGGAATTATATAAATTAGTTCAGGGAGTATATCAGTTACAATCGGGAAATCCGGTATGGTTGCCAGAAGTAGGTTTAGGAATAGGTTCATATCGGGGAATTTATCAAGGAATTCAGCGGCAGTGGTTGTCTTGGTTTGATGAGGATGGTAATAGGTTTCCTACTCCGGAAGAAGCGATTCAAATTGAAAGACAACGCGCCCAGGATGCTGAAGTTATGGCCCAGCAACAGAGAGAATTAGCTCAAAAATTAGCCGCGCAACTTAGGAAAATGGGGATCGAGCCAGATTCTGTGGGTTGACTTCTCCACCCTTTGAACAAGGATGTCAGTCGCGGATCTCATGGGATAAAATAAAATTGCCACTAACTGGGAAAGCTGCTCATGTTCAACTACAACCCATTAGACTGCTTACCCTCTGCAGAAGATTTACCCGATTCAGATGATACCCCTGTGGATAACGAATTGCAAGATTTAATTCCTACTTTGCTTAAGGCGAGTCTCGCTTTATTATGGGCAGAGCGTTGGGATTGGTATTTTGGTGTAGATATGGGGATTTACTATCATCCCGATGCTGATGCCATTGTACCGGATGGATTTTTAAGTTTGGGAGTCCACAGGGTTATTGATGAAGATTTGCGGTTGTCTTATGTGGTGTGGGAAGAGGAGAAGATGCCAATTTTTGTCTTAGAGGTAGTGTCTCATAGACGGCGAGGAGAATATAGTTTTAAGAAACAATCTTATCAAGATATGGGGGTTTTATACTATGCCGTATATAATCCTTTGCGCAAGAGAAAATCTTCTCTGGAATTATATAAATTAGTTCAGGGAGTATATCAGTTACAATCGGGAAATCCGGTATGGTTGCCAGAAGTAGGTTTAGGAATAGGTTCATATCGGGGAATTTATCAAGGGATTCAGCGGCAGTGGTTGTCTTGGTTTGATGAGGATGGTAAGAGATTTCCTACTCCGGAAGAAGCGATTCAAATTGAAAGAGAAATTGCCCAGCAACAGAGACAACGTGCCCAGGATGCTGAAGTTATTGCCCAGCAACAGAGAGAATTAGCTCAAAAATTAGCAGCAAAACTTAGGAAAATGGGGATCGATCCGGATTCTGTGGGATAAATATTTTTACAGATATAGCAAGCAAAATACTCTGGGATAGTTTAGTATTGGAGTAGGAAGAAAAGAAGAGAATTGGCTAGGGAGATAAATGGCAGAGAATCAACTCAAAATGATTATTTACGATGTGGAGCGGGAGACGATCGCAAAATGGATAAATTAGCACGGTATCGGCAAATTGTAGAAGAAATGTTATTGGAGTATGGCAAGCGCAAGCTGTCTAATGGAGATATTGAAGTCCAGACAATTTTAGATCCAAAGCGCGATCATTATCAGCTCGTACATGTAGGCTGGGACCGGGATAATTGGGTACATAGCTGTATTATCCATATTGAGCGTATTTAGCTAATACTCTCTGAATATTTTCCCGATATTTATCTAGTTTATCCATCCCGCAATCTCCATATCAACTCAACCAGAACTGATATTTAAAGGATCGTCTGTAATTGTCCACCCATCTTTCTCTAATCCTGACCTGACGATGTTGTGGAATAAATCGCGAGCCATATCTGAAAACCGCTAAGTCTATTTTAATATTATAGTATTTCTTTTTATGTCGCGATCGCAGATCGTACCCCGGTGGCATGGCGATCGCAATTAATACCCCAGTGGCATAGCTCGCGCGGCTCAAACTAGCATTAACCGCGATCTCAAGAGCAGCAGCGCTAGGCTAACGCCAAGCAACGCTTACGCGCCGTAGTGTGGCTCCAGCCCTAGCCGCGTCGAATACCGCGATCGGTGTTAAGATCGCTCAAGTTCACCTATCTGCTAATATCCTGGAAGTGGAGACCTGAAACATGGATAACCAAGCATCTGAGTTACTTGAAAAGATTCGTCAGCAATACGAGACTTCGCCTTATCCGAGAACCCCACTAGAGCAGTCTCCGAAAGATGACTTTAATAGTCTCTATATTCATAATCTGGTAACGTCTTACTATTTAAGATATCAAAAGGTTATCGATACTGAAGGGAAAGTTATCTTAGATGCAGGCTGTGGTAGTGGTTGGAAGTCTTTAATTTTAGCAGAGGCTAATCCGGGCGCGAAAATTGTTGGGATTGATATTTCAGAAGAATCAGTCAAGCTAGCACAACAACGATTAAAGTTTCATGGATTTGATAATGTCGAGTTTCACGCCATATCAATTTACGATTTGCCTAGCTTAGGGCAAGAGTTTGATTATATTAATAATGATAATATGAACTACTACACCCGGTTCATCGGTTGTTAGATTTTTGGTGCGCCCATCCTCAGCCAAACAATTCTTTTGTACCAATCGAGCGATGGGAGCAATCTGATTGGGAAAGTGCTAAGGTTTATCTTCATCCTCAGTTGAAAATAGCGAGAGTAAAATCAGATCTGATTAAATCGATTACTGAACAGAAGCCTTTTGTAATTAGTAGTTATGTTACCTTACCAGTTTTGGCTCCGGTTGAGATAGATAGTACAGTAGCAGCTTGCTTATTACCCTTGTGGGAAGAAACACAGTCTGTAATGTCTTTGGTAAAACGTTGGCTGAAGATTCGCCCTTTCCATCCAGTAAATTTAGAACCTGTGAGTGAGGAGAAGGCTTTCGCGGAAGTGAAGCAACTATTGAGTAAATTAGAAGTGTTTCTATACGTGATGTTGGAGCGTTAATCTAGCTGTTAGGATGTAGAACAGGCATCTTGCCTGTTTGTTTCATCACAGGCAAGATGCTTGTTCTACATTGGATTTTGTTCGCAATTGCGGACAATTTGGTGACAATTAATCTTGGGAAATTTTCCTTCATCTTTTAATCACCCGAAGTCGGGGATCTCATGGGAGCATCGTCTTCCTCAGTTTTTAACGGTTCCGCTAACCAAGTGACTAAATCTGTTAATCCAGAAAAATCTAATAACGCTTCTCCTAACATTGTTAACTCTTCAATGGATAACTGCTGAATCTGCTGAATTAGTGATAAATTTATCTCTCCTAACCGTCTGGTTAGCTGGTGTATAATTAGAGTTATCTGCCCTTCACGTCTCTGTTGCACATCCAGCCAAGCAACTAACTGGGCAGGTTCAGAAAAATCTAATAGTATTTCTCCTAATTCTTCTAAGGCGAGATTTGATAATCCGCGAATCTGTGCTTGCTGCACTGGGTTAATTGCACCCAGTCGTCGGGTTAGCTGACGTAAAATTACAGTCGCCTCTCCCTGTTGTAATCCTTGTTGTAATCCCTGTTGTAATCCTTGTTGCAATCCTTGTTGCAATCCTTGTTGTAATCCTTGTTGCAATCCTTGTTGCAATCCTTGTTGCAAGATATCTTGATAAATTACTGATCCGCGCATAATTTCCTCCCGAAATAGTTGGCTAATGATATTCTTTTCAAATCGCAATCCCGCGAAAATTTGAGTGCAACTGGCAATATTTTGTCGTTCCTCTCTGTTAGCAATTCTAGCGACTTCTTCGGCTACTTGTGCTAGCAAGGTTTGAGGGGAGTCACTTTGGGTTAAGGGTGCTAGGGGTAATAGTGCTGGGTTGGCAAGAAAAGGGGTTGAGTCTTGTTCCCACAGGCGGAGTACTCGATAGTGGTGAGTTGTGGTATCGTCTCGATATTCCTGGGTAAATGCCACTTGATTGGTGGTTTCCTGCAAAAAGATCACTACTTGGGTGACAGCGCAGCGGTATTGCCGTTTCAGTCTGACGGAGTAGTCGAGCATTCGGAAGGGAATGGCTGGCTCAGAATAAGGGAGAGTTTGAAATTCTAGGTGTAAAATTTGATTGGCGGTGCGGAGGAAACTGAGGGAATCAGCACGAATTGGCTCTAATGTCAATTCTGTTTTCAGGACTTCGATATCTGTTGATTCAATTGCCAGCAACCATTTAGCAAATTCTGCTGGGTATTGTTCCGCTAGATATTTGCATACGTTATCGTAACTCACCGTTGGGTTTGACTCCTATTGTTGTCATTATCGATATTTTCTTGGCGTGGCTGTGTTAAGAGGTATTGCTAGTAGAATAATTGTACTACAGATAGAGTTTTCTTGGTTGCCCACCTCCCTATCTCCCCACCTCCCTTCGCTACCCTACCCCAAAAGTCTCTCCAGACAAGCCTTTAACCTTTACACAGAATTTGCTAGTCTAAAATTCTGACGAATTTCCGTCATTACAGCCAACGACACCTAACGAAAGAATAAGGGTTTGACCCCCATTTTTCGGAGACTAACAGAAGAGGGATAATTCTACGGCTCATAGCTCAAGTCCATTTTAATGGACTGCAATTATCATTCCAGTCAGTTAAAACTGACTTAAGCTATGAGGCAGTGGTTTGAACCACTGCCGGGTTATCGCAACTGTTGGAAGTTATCAATTTCAATCGAATTAATCTATAAGAGAGTGTTGATGGTGCGTTAGCTTGCTACGGAGTGTTGATGGTGCGTTAGCTTGCAGCTTAACGCACCCTACGAAGTGTTGATGGTGCGTTAGCTTGCAGCATAACGCACCCTACGGATGGAGACTACCACCACCTCCCCATCCCCCATCTCCCCAAAAGTCTCTCCAGACAAGCCTTTAGCCCCATCCCTTCAACTCCTCTGCCAGACAATCCGCAAGATTTTTGAGCAAGGGTGATATGATACGGGTCGCAACTGGGTAAGTTATATCCAGGAGCTGAGAAATCACCCATCCCCCCCCCCACCTCTAGGAGAAACCCCCATGAAACTCGATCTACAAGCCAAATTCCTGCAACACCTCAGTCAGAAAAAACAGGATCAAGGTTTTACGCTGATTGAACTACTCGTTGTTATTATTATTATCGGTATTCTTTCCGCTATTGCGCTCCCGTCCTTCTTGAATCAGGCGAATAAGGCGAAGCAGTCGGAAGCTAAAACTATTACGGGTTCGATGAACCGGGCTCAACAAGCCTACTACCTAGAAGCTAATAAGTTCGCAAGCGATGTAAGTAACTTCGGTGAACTGGGTCTTGGCATTTCCACACAGAGCCAAAACTACAAGTTTGGTGTTAAAGATGCCCTCACTGGTAGTGGGGTCATTAACTTTGCCGATACAGTAGTAGCAAATGCCCCTCTTAAAGGCTATTATGGTCAGGTAGTGGTAGGAACGGTAGCAGGAACGGGAGAAGCAACTACCCTAGCGAAATTGTGTGAAGCTCTAAAACCGAAAGTGAGTGCCGGCGGCCTAGACGGCAGTGCCGGGGTAGCTAGTAATCCACCCGTGTGTCCTACAGCAAATTGGAAAGATTTAAGTGGAGGCTAGGGTAAAAACCTCGGTAATTGTGGTTTCAATCAAGTCAGGTTAGGTATGGCGCGGAAGTGGGTAGATTCTTCTACCCACTTCGTTTTATGAACATAGTTCGTGAAAACATAGACAAATATTTATACAACCATTTTATCGAATTTGACCCCTACTCAAGTGAACTACAACGATCTGATATCAAAAAGATATCAGATGCTAACTGTAAGAAACAAATTTCTATGACTAACTGGCAACAGGAAGCGGATCAATATCTAATCGAGCGGGACTACAGTAAGGCGGTAAACCTTTACGAACAGGCAATTGAAGCTGAACCTGATGTAAGATCCCACTACTGGCATTTGGGATTGCTCTTGCTCCTACAGGGGCAAGAAACAGAGGCTCAGATGACCTGGCTACTGGCAATGACAGAGGGTACACCAGAACAGTTGGAAGTGTGGACAGTGGAGCTAATGCAAATGCTGCACCAAGAAGCAACCAGACAGGAAGCCCTGATAAACGACTCAGTGGCTTGGGCAATTCGGCAGCATATGCGGGAAATTATCCCAACAGATATTAACAACCTGTTGCATCTGATTAATCTGGCTATTAAACTCAATACTTTTATCGGCGAGGAGTTGACTTCTCTAGGCATTATTGAACTCCTAAAGTCAGAGAAATTGGTTAGTCTTGATGTTGATTTACTCCTACAGGTATTGCAGAGGATCTTGGATGAAATGCCTTGGCCTCCCGCAGCTATGGAATTCGCTCAAGCCTGTATAGCCCATGTCCAGGAACCGATAAGTTTTATACTAATCTTATTACCAGCATCAATTAAAATTGCCTACACCAAGAAATGTCCAGGATTAGCAGCAAGGTTCCTTGAGCTATGTTTACCACTAGAGACAGAAAAGACAGAAGTACTGCGCCATATGGCAGCTTTTTATCAAAATGCTGGTAATTATTCTAAAGGAATAGAAACTGCGAAGTTGTGCTATTCCATATCAGAAATATTGATAGAGAAAGTTAATGCCATTTATCTGGTAATGCGAGGTTTGATGGGTGCTGGTGGCTATTGGGAGGAAGTCTATGTTGTTTTAGAGCAGCAGGAATCTCTATTGTTGTCACTGATCGAAGAAGAAGCGATGGTGTCAAACCAAGCTATTGCCCAGCGCTTGTTTAATTCTACTATTTTTTTCCCGTACTTACGGGATGATCCCAAAAACAATAGGCACATTCACAATCAAGTGTCTCGGCTTGCCCAAGTAAATGTGCAAAATAATGCCAGGAATCAGGTAGAGCGATATTGTCAGATAGGAGTCACAGGTCGAACTACACCTTTGAAAATTGGATACGTGTCTCATTGTTTTTGCGGTCATTCTGTGGGCTGGTTGGCGCGTGGGGTATTTAGGTATCACGACCGCGAACGATTTAAAATTCATGCTTATTTTATTAGCTATAAAGAAGGAAATGATCCTTTACAAGACTGGTATTTACAGCAAGTCGATCGAGCTTATAAAGGAGGAATTTATGGCGATGAAATTGCCGAACAAATTTACAAAGATGAAATTGATATTTTAATTGATCTCGATAGCCTGACTCTAGATGTTAGCTGTGAGATAGTGGCACTAAAACCCGCGCCAGTTCAAGTCACTTGGTTAGGCTGGGATGCTTCGGGAATCCCTACCATTGATTATTTTATAGCAGATCCTTATGTTTTACCAGACTCTGCTCAGGAGTATTACACTGAAAAAATATGGAGATTGCCATACACCTATATCGCCGTAGATGGTTTTGAGCTGGGGGTGCCAACACTGCGACGCGATCAACTAGATATCCCCAGTGATGCAGTTGTTTATATGAGTACTCAAATAGGATACAAGCGTCATCCTGATACAGTACGACTGCAAATGAAAATCATTAAGGAAGTGCCGAATAGCTACTTTTTGATTAAAGGACCTGCAGATCAAGAAGCAATTGAAAAATTCTTTATCCAAATTGCCGAAGAAGAAGGGGTGAATAGTGATAGCCTGCGATTTTTACCGCAGGTTGCTTTAGAGTCTACTCACCGCGCTAATCTCGCCATAGCCGATATCGTACTCGACACCTACCCCTACAACGGAGCCACCACAACTATGGAAACCCTCTGGATGGGTATTCCCATAGTCACAAGAGTAGGACAACAATTTGCAGCCCGCAATAGCTACACTATGATGATGAATGTTGGTGTAACAGAAGGAATAGCTTGGACAGATGAAGAATATGTAGAGTGGGGAATTCGCTTAGGAAAAGATGAAGCTTTGCGGCAGCAAGTAGTTTGGAAATTGCGGCAATCTCGACATACTTCTCCTCTGTGGAATGCCAAGCAATTTACTCGCGAGATGGAGAATGCTTATCAACAGATGTGGCAGAGGTATGTTGATACCTCTGGCTGATAAGTTGCTCCATTCCTGATAACCCGACAGAGATTAAAATCTCTGTCTCATAGCTTAAGTCAGTTAAAACTGACTGGAATAATTAATTTTAGTCCATTGAAATGGACTTGAGCTATTAGCCGTGGAATTGATTCCACGGCGGGTTTGGCAGCTTCCTGACAATCGGGCAAGCGCTCGGTTGAATTGGAGTAATAAAGCAGTTATACTTAAACAGAGGCAAAGTAGCAACTGTCAGACAATTATAATCAATTTGACATGACTTTGATGCCTGCTGGGATGCTGAAGGTGTTGACATAGATTACATCAGAACTAACGCTTCCACTTTACTTAACCTTTATGACAAATGAGCAGCCCAAAAAGCTAAATATAAAGGAGAGCTTTTTCCTTCTGAATTAATCGCAGATGAAACAGCAAATAATTGGCTATAATATAATAGTTACATAGCATGGGCTACACTTATATAAGTTCACATGAAAAGATGAGTAAACTATTATGATTACTAAAACAATGGTTCAACCATCGTGCTGGATTGACTCAGGCATCAAAATTAGTCAAGTCAGAAATCTCTATCTATTTAAGTTTACCGATGAACTCCAGTCTCAGCTAGAAAACCTATGTGAGAAAAACAAAGCTGGATTGCTGACTGTTGCTGAAGAAGCGGAATTGACAGGAATCTTAGAATTAGATCGAATCTTCACTTTGCTTAATGCTAGAATTATTGCCGAGTCATGAGTATTAGTGAAAGAACTCGGAAATTAGTAAGAGAACGTGCAGAATACCTCTGTGAATACTGTCATGCTTCAGAAGAAGCAAGTGCAGCTCAATTCGACATAGATCATATAGTACCACAATCCCTAGGCGGGCTAGACGATATTTATTGGGGTTAGCTAGAATTCTGAGAACACCCGATCGGGATTTCTACTGATTTGTTTATTTTGATAACATCAAAGATTGTCAGGTTGTCTAACGACACCCTTCTTCAACCGCCGTCTTAAGACAAGGGGATGGCAGCCCCTTGTCCTAACCCTCACATCATCGAGAGTTCGCCAATCACCTCCAAACGATTAATATCGCTAATTTTCATAAACATTTCCCCCAATGTTTCCGCAATCGAGGGACTAATCCAGCCCATTTGTTTGAGCAGTTGAATGGCAACAGCATACTTAGCACGTTTGGCTCCATCCATCACCTTGATTGCCATACCCAATCCCAACCCAACCCGACTGATACATTGAATCCCTTCAGCACCGGATTTACTTACTAATTCTCCATCAGTTAGGCGCATGAGTTCAGTATCAAAAGCGCCTTCTCCTGCCACTAGATTGGGGTGATGAGTCATAGCGCGGATAATTCGTTCCATTGCAAAATTGTCACCAGAGCCAAGCTGGGCATACAATGAAGCCATTTGACCAAGCTGCATAAAAAAGGTGGGTGCGCCGCAGTCATCGCGAGCTACGATCAGCTCTTGGGGTGGCATCCGCATCAACTCTGCCACTTGGCTCAAGATTAACTTTTGGACAGGATGGTTGTACTGTAAATAGGTGTTGAGAGGCCACTGCCGTTGCTGGCAAACAGCGATCATCCCCGCATGTTTACCAGAACAGTTGTATTCCAGAGAACTTTGCTTACCTGCTGGTATTGGACATTGGAGGACAGAGGGATCGACATCGCAGCGCCAAAGGATTTTAAACACCTGGCGGATTTGTGCCAAAGTGCCTTGATGAGAACTACAAATAATCGCTAAATCTCGGTCATTGAGTCCGTAACGTTCCAGAATACCCGTTGTGCTAACCGCTAGTGCTTGAAAGGGTTTGAGGGCGGAACGAATAAATGCAGAAGTTTCCGAGTTACCTGCTATAGATAGTATCCGTCCCCTATCGTCGCAGAGAACGGCTTGGGCGCGGTGGGTTGACTCGACAATGCCTTCCCGTAGTAAACGGACTTCTATGGCTGGAGCTTGATTGCGTTTTCCCCTTGTCATTTTTTAATTTCCGTGGAGACTCCTAATAGAGGGGGGGCGACGTTCAGAAACATTCTGTTTAGTGTTAGAAAAAATTCCAAATTATGCTACCAATAATTACAAACAGAACAAGAATGGCGAACGTCTGCTTCAGACGTTGTAAAATCGGCTGGACTTGATAAGAGACAACTAGGCGATCGCGGGATAAAACTTCTGAGGGCTTGATCCAGGTTTGACCATCATACCAGCCCGTCTCCTCGTAGACTATTGTCTCCTGAAATAGGCGAGCTAGTACATAAGACCAACCTAAATAGAGTCGCACGACTATCAAGGCTACAAAGAGACTTGCGCCACCCCCTCCCGCCAGGATAAAGTGGACTAGGTGCTTTGGCGGTGCAAAAGAAGCTGCTGCTACCGGGCCTGCGATCGTCCAGCTCCAGCCCCAGACCCAAGCTAGTTTTATGATATAGCCTTTGAGATCGAGCTTTGCCAAACCAAAAAACCAAGAATCCGTTAATTCCTGATATTCATTTATCGGTTGCTGCTCTGGTGGGACTGGACAGCTAGAAATAGAAGATTCCCTCATGCTTATCCTTATGATTGCGGCTGTTGGGAGTGAAATTCGAGCTTTTCAGCATGACCCCAAAAGGCTTCGAGATTATATAACTCCCGCTCTTGGGGCAACATGATATGAACCATTACGTCACCGTAATCTTGAAGAATCCAGCTACTATCGGCTTTCCCGGAAGTGCGGATTGGTAATCGTTGGCAAAATTTCTCAACTTCTTGTTCTATCCAGGTTTGAATTGCTCGGACTTGTATCCGCGAAAAGCCAGTCACGATGACGAAGTAATCTGCTAAGTAGCTAACTTCGCCAACCCGCAATATGACAATATTGTCACCTTTGCGGTCATCGGCTGACTGGGCAATAGTCATAGCCAGTTCTTGGCTTGTATTCTGGTATTGGCTTGGAGTGGTCAATAAGGTAGATTGCATTGTCAATTGATCTTTCATCAAATTCCCGATGTTTGTTAAAGAATAACTCTGAACTGAAACACCACACAGCGTTCCGATCCATATATCCGTGCCATTTTGAGTCTGTTGCTCTTTGGCGAATAAGCTGGCATTAGGGCGGGGATCGCCCGATCTACTAATTTTAAATCTAGGAAGTTATACAATTGTACTACTATTTGTTGAGTTAAATCAAATTTCATCAATAGTCACATGTTAGCCAAACCGCCTTGTCAAGGTTTTGCTTGGTAACTTACCGCCAAGCAGCTAACTCTGGGGTATTGCCCCAACTGGGTTCGATACTGTCAGCGATCGTGCCTATTAATTACACCCAGAGAACCATGAACACCTGGGAATCTACCGCTATTTTAGCTCAACGCTACTGAAGGGAAGCAAAGAGTTTTTCATATCGATCGAGGGATTTCTCGAAGGTGTAATTTTCCTCAGCATACTTTCTGCCTTTCTCTCCGAGTTTTTGAACTTTGTCAGAATCAATGTACAATTCCACAATTGCTGCGGTTAAAGCCCCCGGATCTTCTGGCGGGATCACAATGCCACCCCCACTTTCTCGGATCGCACTAGCTGCTGTCCCATTAGACGGAACTGAGGCTAAGATTGCCCTACCACTTGCCATCAATACTGGAATTTTAGACGGCATATTGAAATTAATCACGTTTTCCCTTTGTAATACCAACCCTAGATCTGCTGCTGCTAGCATTTCTGGCAGTCTTTCGCGAGGTTCAAACGGTAACAGTTGAATATTTGTTGCTTTACAGGTATCTCTGTACATCTGCAATTGCTTCATGGCTTTTTCTTCTTCCAGATGCAAGTGTTCCAAAGCTTTCACAGTCACTTCCTTGAAATTGAAGTGTTTCAAAGCCAGCTCTTCTTCCCGGTGCAAGTCTTCCAAAGCAGCCTTTTCTCCCACTATCACGATCGCAATATCTGTGAGATGACGCAGACGAACTGCGGCGTGAATAACGGTTTCTATTCCCTGCGTCAGAGCAATATTCCCGGAGTACATTACCACAAACTTGCCGTTTAATTCATGATCGTCCCGGAATTTATTAGGTTCTTTTGGCAAAGGCTTGATGATTTCAGTATTAACCCAGTTAGGAATTTGGACGATTTTCTCTTCAGGAACTCCTTTCTTCCGCAAATTTTCAACAAAACCGTCAGCAATAACACTAATTTTGGTCGCACTTCGGTAGCCGAACTTTTCTAGTAGTTTAAATATCTTCGCTAACTTTGATTTTTTGTCCAGAAACCCAACATGAATTGCTGCATCTGGTAAAATGTCTTGCAGATTTAAAACTATTGGACAGCAGTGTATCCATGCCAAAAAAGCGGCTGGAAGACTTACTGGTAGGGGAGGTGCAGTCATGAGAATGACATCGGGACGATCGCCTTTAAGAGCATGAATGAAACTAGTAATCACGAAGCTAGCTTCTAATAAAAGTCTATCTATCAAATTAGGTTTAGGACGAATCCAGACATAACTCCGTTGAATGACAACCCCTTTAATAAATTCTGTGCAATACCATTTACCTCGGTATCCCTCGTAAATCTCCCTTTCAGGATAGTTGGGCATTCCGGTAACAACACGAACTTCATGCCCTCTTGCTACCAATCCCTCCGCCAATTCAGTCATCAGGGGAGCGATGCCAATTGGCTCTGGAGCATAGTTGTAGGAATAAATCAAAATTCGCATAAATTCAGGCTGCATGTTTGGTGTATAGTTCCTTATAAACTACCTGTTGGGATTTGACAAAATCAGGAACAAAATCAAGAATCCGATCTCAGGGGATTGGGATGTCTTCCTAGAAAACAGAAACCTTCCAGGTGGAGTTATTCTTCTGTGCTTTTCACCGACTACTTTGGATCGATTTCCGCATGAATAGACAATTGCGATGATCGGACAAACGCTCGTAAGAAAGCTCGTCGGTGAGTTTGTACATAAAAATCAGCCCTCTGTTATTTTCTTTTTCTAATGGATCGCTCTCTTCCTCAGAGAGGGATTTGAGTTTGGCTAGCAAATCAAAGGGATCGCCTAGATCCCAAATCCGTATCTCCATGCTCTGTGTAAAAACCTTCAACTCCAATTCTATTGGAGTAGTTTTAGGTAAATGGCGATGAGCATGGCGAACTACATTTGTGAATCCCTCCACCAACGCCAATTTACAACCCCCCCAAAATCCGTCGGGTAATTGCGGTGAAACGAACTGCTCGAACCACTGCAAGACTTCGGCGACAGCATTTAAGTCTGTTGTCACCTGAAGATGAGATTGTTTTAGAGGTTTTGGATTGCCCATTAGTCGAAAACAGTTCCAGATTTTGTTAACCTGCGCCACTATGTTTAGTAAATACCATTAATATTGTTTTCAGAATTAGTTTCAGATCGTGGACCAAACTCCAGTTTGCCTGATAGCGTAAATCCAGTTTAATGATGTCTTCAAACTCCTGGATTTCACTACGCCCATTAACTTGCCACTCACCCGTCATCCCCGGTTTGACATCTAAACGTTGCCATTCGGGTACTTCATAGTGTTCTACTTCATCTGGTGTCGGGGGGCGAGTACCTACCAGACTCATGTCTCCCTTGAGGACATTCCAAAACTGAGGTAATTCATCCAGACTGGTGCGGCGTAAAAACCCACCTACTCGTGTCACCCTGGAATCCTTAGAAGAGTCCTTACCGATTGCCTTAATTCTGATCTTCCCACCGCTGCGTGTTCCACTCCCCACATACATGGAGCGGAATTTCCACATGGTAAACTCCTTTCCCATCAAACCTTTACGGGTTTGGCTGAAAAATATCGGTCCGGGGTTGTCACGCTTGATTAAGATCGCGATGGGAATAAATGCGATCGCAGTTATTCCCAAACCGATTATTCCCCCAATAATGTCCAGAGATCGCTTCACCCAAGATCTCACCGACGGGTGAGTCATGGGTACTTGAGTACGACTAAAAAGACTCCTCAAGGAACGGATATAGCCTGTAGTTTTTGGTTGAGTAGGAGAGAATTGGGATTCTGAGCTGACATCGAACTGAGATGTCGGTAGTCCCGTTATAGATTCAGCAATCGGCTCTAGCTTGAAAATTCGATCGAGTTGAGTCATTGTCAATACAGCCATTACTGGATCTGTTACACTCCTGAGAACGAGTTCAACTCCGGCTTCCCTGGCGCTCTTGTAATTGCTGACTAAGGCTCCTACCCCACAGCTATCTATAAAAGTTGTATTGCTAAAATCGAAAACAATTTGTTTGGGCAGAGAATTACTTTGGAGAAACTCCTGACAAGTTTCTTTAAACTCTACTGCTTCAAGGACACTAAGACGCACGGGGATTTGCACCACAGGGGTGTCTTGTAATGGCATGACCTGAAAATCCACTTTGGACATTAAATTAACCATTTTAGACATTGAGTTAACCATCAAAACCTGATACCTAATGTTAATGTATGACTCTCAACCAATATTTTGTCTTACAATCTCTCACTTAACCAATAATTCATTTAAAGTTATCGTGAAGTTTTAAAATGTCTGTAAAAACTCACCCCACAGCACGGCTAGTCGAAATCTTCTCCGTTATTCAAGGCGAGGGGCTAAACGTCGGGACGCGCCAGTTATTTATCCGCTTCGCCCTGTGCGATTTACGGTGTCATTTTTGCGATAGTGCCCATACTTGGGGAGTTCCCAGTCTGTGTCACATCGAGGAGACACCGGGATGCCGTGATGAAAGAAGATCGCACTAACCCAGTATCCTTACCCCTCCTTCTCGAATGGGTTGAGCGACTCAATCGACCAGGGTTACACGATAGCATCAGTCTCACAGGAGGCGAACCCCTGTTACAGGCTCCTTTTTTGGTAGAATTTTTACCCCAGCTACGGGAATTGACTGGCTTGCATCTTTACCTGGAGACAGGCGGACATCGACCAGAACAACTCGCTACGATTCTAGCCTACTTAGATTCTGTCGGTATGGATATCAATCTCCCCAGCGTGAGTGGGGAAAATTCCTGGCAGGATCGCGGTAATTTACTCCAGCTTTGCTGCGATTCACAAATAGAAGTATTTGTCAAATTAATTATTTCGATAACTACTAACCCAACTGAATTGGAATGGGCTGCCGCCGCCTCAAATCAGTGCGCGTCGTACCCCAAACCCATAAGATTGGTCAGCTCTAGTAAAGAGGGGGCAGGGGGCAGGGAGCAGGGGAGTTTTAGTCTAAAACTAAAAACTTTGGTGCGGGGAAAATTTAACTGCTCAGTTATTTTTGCCGTGCTGCGCTAGAGTGATTCCTCCCGTTTCGATTTGGATTTGGATTTGGCTTGAGATGCGCTCTTTTTCAGTGCTGACAGACGTGCTTCATATAGGCGACGTTGACGGCGACTAGGAGTCGTTTCCACCAATGTTTTTAGGGCACTCCCTAGACTTTTGTAGGCGTTAGGGAGAGTGTAACCAAAGCGAGTGGCAAGGGTGAGGGCTTTGTCATCTGCTTCAATGGCAGCTTTGAGGTTTTTTTCCCCATTATTTTTCTGATAGAGTCTCCAGCCGGAAACGCCACAAAGAGTTAAAGCCAATATTAGTAGCAATCCATCTTGTACCCAGAGTTCCCCGACAGCACCGCCCAAACCAATCGCCAGGGCAGCCATTTCCCAACCTTCTCTGGGGATAGTGTCATTTTGGACACGGGCAACTTCGTGCCAAAATAACAGGTTACGTTGATCCAGGGCAAGCTGTTCCCATTTAACCAGATCGACTTGAATTTCAATTTCGTCTCTACCAATTTCCTCACAACGGAGCAGGGGAGGATTGACTTCCGTCGTGCCTTCCACTGTAACCCAGCTTTGTAGTTCGGGCGGTAGTAAGCTTTTGAGACGGCGGAGTTCGCTCATCTCGGCTTTTGCTGAAGCGGCTGCGAATGATGTCATTGCTCTCTCCCACAAAACTCAAAATAATAAATAGGGTATCACTTGCGAGTATAACGATATTAAGGGGTGAGGGGGTGAAGGGTTGGGGGTTAGGGCAGCTATTA
>NZ_JAMZMM010000375.1 GCF_024178385.1 Limnofasciculus baicalensis BBK-W-15
ATCGCCCGATCGTAATCCTCTACAGATCCGCTATAATCTCCTAAGCTAAATCTTCCCCTCCCCCTCCTATAATAATCCTGACCATCTTCAGGATCTAATTCAATCGCCTTAGTATAATCTGCCATTCCCCCCTGGAAATCCCCAGCAGCCGAGCGTGCTAATCCTCGCGAAGCATAAGCTTTGCTATAATTAGGATCTAGTTTAATTACCCGATCTAGATCGGCAATGGCTAGTTTATAGTTTCCCAGTTGATAGTAAGCAATTCCTCGTTTATAATAAGCATCTCTATCTTCTGGTTGTAACCTAAGTAGCTGGTTTAAATCCTCAACCGTACCCTGCCAATCTCCTAATTCGTAACGGGCTAATCCTCTATTATAATAAGCGCCAATATTATTTGGCTCCATCTCGATCATCTTACTGTAATCTTCAATTGCTATTTTATATTCCCCTAAGTCAAAATGAGCATTACCCCGATTGCCAAGTGCTAAGGTATTCCTGGGATTTAGCCGAATCGACTGGTTAAACTCGCCAATCGCACCAGGTAAATCCTGGCTCTTGAGTTTGGCGATACCGCGATTGTAAAATGCCTGAGCTTCCTGCTGATATCGACTTTGGGTAATTAAAATCGGAATCGCGATCGCAATCAGCGCCACTCCCCCTGCTAAAATTAGTCCTAGTATTCTCCTCGCTCCAGGTTTCTGAGATGGCTTAGATATTATCTCGACAGAATTAGTGAATTTTTCAGTATTTTTAACAGAAGATGGGACAATCGCTTCCGGGGATGATACTTCCCTGTCACCTTCTCCAGTTGAACCTAACAGTGCTAACATTTCTTGAAAGCGGAGCATACCCGGATCTGCCACTGAGACTTGACCAAATTTCTTACATGGGCTAGAGTGTACAGTGGTAGAATAGTCTTCGACAAGATAAAATTTCCGCTCTTCGACAAAGAAATTCAGAACCTGCGGATCGGAATCAGTTTTTGTCAGTCGGAGCAAAGTTTCTGGCTTGTGGGCTAAGAGAAATTCCAGTCGGGTTACCACATCATAGTTTTGATGGGTAATCTTCAATTCTCGAATCGCGCAAACCGGAAAATGGGGATCTTTAGTATCAGCGGCAAGGTAAATTAGTCCAGAATTGCCAGCGCCTAAAATTCGGATAACACGATAACGATTATTGAGAATCCGCTCAATCATGGGAAGGGGTTAGGGGCTAGGGAGAAAACCCTATTGTATATTGCCTATTACCGATTCCTGATGCGCGATTCCCGATCGAGAGTATTATTTTACCACGAAGACACTAAGACACAAAGAAGAATTTCCCCATTCCCCCAATGGGCAGGGGAGGAGATTCAAAACTCAAAACTCTCTTCCCTATTCCCCAAAATATCTCTCAATTTAACCACATTACCAATAACCGCGATCGCAGGTGCTTCAAACTGGGCGGCTTCCACCTGTGTCACAATTGTAGCTAATGTCCCGATTAATTCTGATTGTTCTGGTCTAGTGCCCCAGCGAATTAAGGCGACAGGGGTATCCAAGCTTAAGCCAGCACTATTGAGTTCGGCGATAATATAGGAGAGATTGTGGAGTCCCATATAAATTACAATAGTTTCTGAGCTATGGGCGATCGCAGTCCAATTTACTTTTGGTCTATATTTCCCGGCTGCTTCGTGTCCTGTAACAAAGGTAACAGAGGAACTATATAATCTATGAGTTAAGGGAATCCCAGCATAAGCTGGTGCGGCAATACCAGAAGTTACTCCTGGTACTACTTCTACAGATATTCCTGCTCTCACTAAATCTTCCATTTCCTCACCGCCACGCCCAAAAACAAATGGATCGCCACCTTTGAGTCGCACTACGATAGCATTAGTTTGGGCTTTCTCGATTAATAGCTGTGTAGTTTCTTCCTGTAAACGAGAATGGTTGCCCCGTCGTTTCCCGGCATCGATTTTTTCGGATTGGGGATTAATCATTCCCAGGATTTGGGGACTAACTAGGGCATCATACACTACAACATCGGCATGTTCCAACAGACCTTTGCCTTTTAGGGTAAATAGTCCCGGATCGCCAGGTCCTGCTCCAACGAGGTATACTTTCCCTAGGGGAGTATAGTTTCCAGATACCATCGGATTGTCTGTTGGGTTCATAGGTTCGCGATTAAGTCTACAATTAATTCAGCTAATTGAGGCGTTGCGCCGATAGGCTGCCCTTGTTTGAGGTGTAGTTGGGGAAACTGTTGTTGGAGATTGGTGACGGTTTTGGCGATCGCATCGGTAATTCCACCAGAAAATAGGAAGTACGGTAGAATTCCTATCTCTTGGTATCCTTTACTGGCTAAATCCTTTACTTGTTGTGGTAGCATCGGATCTACTGACCAGTAGGCAGCAATCGCATCTAAGTTTTGTGCCATTATTTCCACTGCTTGATTTCCACCGATTCGGCGCGTGCCGTGAGAAACTAGAATTTTAGCCTCTACATCTGCTATCTCCTCTTGGTTTATTAATAATTGTCCTAATTTAGGATGACTACCTAGATGGGGCAGTTGATGGATTTCCACAATATCACTAATACGCTGTTGGGCGATGGCTATTTCTTGGGGAATATCTTCCATCACATGGACACCCCGTAGTAAAAATAAGGGTAATACCTGAATTTGGTGGTAACTATAGGCAAGAGCTTTATTCGCAAATCTCCGAATTTGCTCGTGTAGGGGGAAATTACCTAATTCTAGCGTGGCTGTCTCGACTAAGGGAGTCCAAGCGTTACTAATTGCGATAGCGGTTCCTACCTTGTCAGAGTATCTGGAGTATAATAAGCTCTGTCTACTCCCCCAACCAGATGAAGGGTAAAAGGGTAGATAGGATGAGAATTTCTCCTTTCCCTTTTTCCCTTCCCCCATCCGACTCCTTACCAATTCGGCTAATTTTTCCATCCCTAGTTGGGGACGAGGATCGCGACTTCCGTGGGATACTAATAAATAAGCTGTTGAAGGTAGCAACGGTTATAGTGACATTTTTAGATGGTATTCTCTTTCTGAGTATATACCTTCGGTTGAAGAGTTTTGTATAAAATGTGGCTATTTTATATATATAGGACTAGCCTTGGCTATGATAAGTTTGTAGTAGGCGATTTATCGCCTAAATTTCCTCGAAAGGAAGAGACGATATAGCAAAATAATTAAAAATGGGGCACTGGGCAGGAAACTTAAAACAAATACGGGTGAGGTGAGGAAAGAGAAATTATGGTAAGAGGAGGGAGGAGGTTGTTGGACGGAGATGGCGGTAGCAGTTAATCCACTGAGAGAGAGTCCAATACCTGCGATCGCAATTGTATCATCCAGGGCGCGATCGCTTTTAGTTTGTTCGAGATCGATGATACCTTGAATGGTACTATTCATATTTTCCAGTAGGGTTAAGCCTGGCTGGAAGTTTTGGCAATCGGATACCACTTGGCGATGATATTTTTTCCCATATATTTCACTACTGAATTTGTCGATAACTTCTAGGTCACTACCGGGATATTTCCGGATCATATCATGGATACGATCTTCATAATTCTTCAAGTTTACCTCAATAGTACGTCCTTGATTTTCCAGATAGTTTAAGGCGAGGGCGTAATCTGATAAGTTAATTAGGTGATCGTTGAGAGTTTTTTGTAGTTGACTTAAGTTAACACGATTGCTTTTCCCTGTCTCAGTTAACTCGCGGATGCTCCGGATGGCTGGTTGAATATCGATATATTCTTTTTTTAAGAGTAATTTATGATAGCGGCTTTGGTAATAAGCCCAAATAATTTTATGGCGATATTGGAATAGACGGAGGAAGTCGTAGTAGAGGATTTGGAGATTATCTCTCATTTCCTCTGGTGTTTGGTTTTCGGGGAATAGCCAGATTAAGACGTGATAGCTTTCTTGGCGGAATTTATCCCAAAATTCTTTTCCGTTTAACCCATGATTTTCGGGGCGATACCATAATTGAAATAAAGTTCCGCCTAATAATGTACCTTTCCCGATTAAGTCTAGCCGCCAGTTATAGTTACTGAGGATTTGACTGTAGCATTCTTGGGCAATTTTTTCTATGTCGCTATCGGTTTTTGAGGTAGTGAGTTTGGCAGATAGCACCCAGGTTTGTCCGATACTTCCGGTTTGGTGGGCTATTTTTTCGATAATTTCTTGTTTTAAGTGGAGGAATGGTTTATCGTCGATATCTTGTACGTCGTCGTTATATTTTCTGTTAGGGTTGAGTTTACCGGAATAGTTTACTTGGAGGGCGTAGGTGTCGCCGATTTGCAGGGGGTAATACCAACCATCTAGGGGTGGGGGAAATTGGTGATATTGGGTGTCGAGAAGTTGGATAATATCAGCGTCGGTGTGTTGGTATTTGTTGGTTAGGGTTTTTTCGTCTAGGTTGCCGGATAGTTTTTTACAGAATTCTTGGCTGTTTTGGGTTATTTTATTGTCGTCTTCTCCTAATCCTTCTTTTAAGTCATAGAGGTAGAGGTTGATGGTGGGGTAAATTATGGTGTCGGGCATTGGGGGGAGTTTTTTATGAGTTTTATGGTTTTTTGGGGGAGGTTTTTTTTAAATGCAAAGAGCGCAAAGGTAATCGCAAAGGGCGCAAAGGGTTTTTTAGGGTGTTTTGATTTTTTGCCAGATTTTTTGGAGGAGGTTGGGTTGGGTTTTGGCGGCGGCAACTGAGTCTAGCGCGGAGAAGGTGTTGATGGCGGAGTTGATTATTTCGGTGTTTGTTTCTTGGGGTAGGGGTAAAGGGGGTAATCCTTTGTTTCTTTCTCCGGCGTTTTGTTTTAGTTTTGTTACTTCTGTTTGGTATGTTTCGTCTAAGGGAGGGTAGTCTTCGGCGATGATATCTATATTAATAGTGGTGGGATCTGTTTTTAGGGTTTCGGCTATTTGGTTGAGTCGGGTTTGGATGTTTGGAGGTAAGGGTTTGTCTAGTTGGGGGAGGGCGTTGAGGAAGGCTGTCAGATGAAGGATATCGTTAGATTGCATAATTATTTTGAGGGTTGGGTTTTGCCTGTTATTGTAAATGCTGCCCAATTATATGGATTCTGGAAAGGTTTCTCTTTTTTCTGGGATTCCTCTATTTTACTGATTTTCGATAATTCGTTTCTCAGGTGGGGGCGTAAGGGTTTCTCTTCTTTGAGGAGTTTGGCGAAGATAATCTGATAATATCGTGCTAATTTACGATGGGTGAGATTCTTTAACCATTTTTGAGATATAGTAAGTGCGATCGCGGGTTCTTTCCCTTTCCTCAGTTGCCAGTAAAAGTAGCTCGTCAATAAGCTACTGGCTTTTTCTGGTATTGTCCAGAGAGTACTAAGTACATAAGTGACTCGTTGATAGAGTAAGGCACTGACTAATCCTACATAGTCTTTTTCAATCCCGTCTTTCCCAGTAATGGCTGTTTCGCAAGCGGCGAGGGTGACTAGTTTATAGTTATTTAGGTTGGGAATAGCACAAATATCTTTTAAGGTGAGGGTATCTTTACCGTTGAGGTAAAGGGCTGAGTCTTCGGCGCGATCGCAATTATAGTTTCCATGTCCGGTAAAGTGGAAGATATCGTAGTTTTCGCTTAGGGCTGCGATAACTTGGGTTTGGGTGGCGTTTTCTCCGGCTATCCGTTTGTGGTTGGGGAAAAGTTGGGTAATTGCGGCGGCTTCGATTTCGGCAAAAGGGAGGTTATCGAATCCTTCGCTATTGGGATTTTCGATAGTGAGTAATTTGGCAACGGATGTGGTAACGGATGTAACGGATGAGTTGTCGATTTTCTCAGAGATATTGCTACCTACAGATAACCCAT
>NZ_JAMZMM010000376.1 GCF_024178385.1 Limnofasciculus baicalensis BBK-W-15
ATGCAAGACTCGCTAACCTGCGAAAGCAGGTTTTGTCTGTGTAGCGACAGATTTCAATCTGTCGTCTCATTTGAAAATGAAACAGCCCTGGGGGGGAGTGGGGGGAGAAGAGGGAGAAGGGGGAGAAGGGAAGAGTTAAAACTCAAAACGGACTTCGTCCCGCTGCGCTAACAAAACTCTCTTCTCGGATTAAAAGCGATAGCTACGCACCTGGTGTGGTGAAGCTTCGCCAAACTGCGCCCAAAGTGCGATCGCATTGGCATTACCGCCCTTGTCTACTTTTATTTCTACGACGATTGACGGTGGTTGTTGAGGTTTAGTGAGATTGGCTTTTCTGCTTCCACGTAAATCTTTGTTAAGAAGCTGCTGTTGGGGTTCGGAAATCTTGTAAGTTTCGAGTCCGTACTCAATGGAGTCTTTTTGGGCTAATCCTTTCAGAATAACGCGATCTGGGCTTTGCCGCCGTGCAATGCGATCGCTCTTGAGTTGGAGAGGAGGTTTGAGACTGACTCCTACTGGTTTCCAAGCTTGTGGTAATCCGGGTAAAGTCGGTGAAATTGGTTCTGCCAAAATCACATATAAAAGCGTACCAGGTTTAATAAAAATCTTTTCACGTTGATATCCTAGTTGCTTGGGTAATTCTTGCCAACCTGGAAGATTTCGTAGCCGATCCTGACTGGATATATCATACCTAATGGCTGGATCGTAGCCCTGCAAAAGTTCGTAAGGATCTGTTGGTGCTGTCTGGAGAATGACTTTTTTTCCATTGATCTGAGTATAAACGGATTGGGCTGGTACGGCAATAATTACTGCGGTTTGAAACAAAAGAGACAGCCAAAATCCCCAAAATGGTTTGGGGTTGATTATTTGTTCTTTGTTGTTGGTCATTTGTTGTTGGTTTTTGGTATAATATTCGTTGCCAAGACTTACGAAGCAACATCAGATATAGTGGAAATGGTGCGTTAGCAAAGCCTAACACACCCTATAAATATATGCTTTGCGTAAGTCCTGATTACATTACATATCATTTATAACAACGATCTAGTAGAATCTCTGCCAAACGGCGGCTATCGTGTCGTAAGATAGTTTTTCCTTTCATAAAGTTACCGCTTATCACCTCTTTTGTGACCAGCTTTTTGCACTCTTCAATATCTGGTTCAACAGGAAACTTGTTTTCCGTCGCATAGATATGACCCAACATATCTTCAATCGGATTTGTGTTCACTATAGCATAATCAACTAATTTGCCATCACAGTAGTATTCTTCAAGTTTTTTAATAAAATCGGATGCCTTATAGCCAGTTGTTTCTGCCGGATCAGTCACTAAATTCACTACATAAGTTTTAGGTGCATTTGTTTGGGCTAAGGCTTCTGGTAAACCTTCTACTAAAAAATTTGGCAGAATGCTAGTGTATAAACTACCAGGACCAATTACGATATGATCCGCTTCCATAATTGCTTGCAAAACAGGTTTATAAACCTGTGCGCGGCGTGAAAGATAAATATATTCAATCCTCTGTTCAAAATTAGTGCGGAGATCGATACTGGTTTCGCTGATTAAGTCCGTTCCATCATTCAATTTAGCAATTAAATCTACATCATTCAGCGTCACGGGAAGAACTCTACCCTGAATGTTTAATAAATTAGAGATTGACTCAATTCCAAAAGGAGTGCCGCCTTCCCAATCATAAGCTGCGGCTAACAGTAAGTTACCTAAACTATGCCCTTTTAGCCCTTCACCTTTACGAAAACGGTAATTAAGAAAATCACGCCATTTCTTACTATAATCGTCATCTGGTAGCAACTCAGAGATACATTTCAGCACATCTCCAGGAGGTAAAATACCATGTTCGTCTCGCAACCTACCACTACTTCCCCCACTATCCATCATGGAAACAACTGCTGTTACCTCCGATAAATTTTTTAACTCACTGAGTACGGTACTAACACCAGATCCACCACCGATTGTAACTATTTTAGGCTTGTTTGTTTGGGTCATTATAGGGAATAGGGAATAGGGAATAGGGAGTAGGGAGTAGGGAATAGAGAATAGGGAATAGGAGCTAGGGGCTAGGGAATAGATGGAAGATTGGCAATTAGCAATTAGCAATTCCCCTCAACGGCATCCGCTGGGCTATTCCCGATTTAAAGCTGACATCATTGCCTCTCGACTAACTATTTGATAAACCTCCTTAAAATACTGAATCGCACGAGAATCAACGGCAGCTAAAGGAATGGCTCCCAAGACATCAAGTACTGTGGAATTATCTGGCGGCGGGGTAATTACTACAAGCGTTGGATCTAAAGGCTCATTATATTGCCAAAATTCCTCAATGTTAAGTGGGCTAACAGTGGATGAAGTAGGGGATAAAGTAGCAGATGGATTAAGAGATTCGGGATGAATATCTATTATTTCTTGGCTTACTTCTTCTCTCGTACCCGTACTCCGCAGCCTACGCAAGTCATCGAGGATTTGTCCTTTAGTGCGTCCCCGTAATTGGAATAATACAAAAGGATCTTCACTAAAGCGATCGCCTAATTGATAATAAACTGCACCAATATGTTTGCAGGGATTTTTGGGATCTGGACAACTGCACTGAGAATGGATATCTGAGAGGGTAAATGGAAACAAGCTTAATCCATTGCTGGTAAAAACTTCTTCAATGTTATGGGGCATTTCTCCTGCTAATAGATGAGCTGAATAAATCGCTTGCTGTGCCATTGTTTGCACTACATAATTCCAGTCTTCCACTGAGAATGGATCTATAAATAGTGAGACTTGATATGGTTCTGGAGCCGTACCTTGTACTTTGGCTAATACCTGGGAATCTTTAAATTCAATGCTCAATACATTCCCTTCTCTGGCATAGTTTCTGGCTCGTTCTAGGCGCTTTTTAAATCGATAGGAGTTGAGTAGATCGTTCCAGCGTTGTACCCACCATTCAGTGGTTTCTATTTCATAATTGCTCATTGTTATTTGTTGGTTATTTGTTGTTGGTTATTGGTTATTTGTTGTTGGTTGTTGGTTTTAAATTTTCACTTTTGACTTGAGTTTGTTGCTGGTTTTTGATTGTGGAATGGCATGGCGATCGGAGGTAATTGTTAAGTTTGTTATTTTTTCTCTCAAACAACTAATAATTGTAACACGAGCAACCCATGTTATATAACAAATAACAAACAACCAATAACAAACAACCAATAACCAATAACCAATAACCAATAACAAACAATCAATAACAAATAACAAATAACAAACAACCAATAACAAACAACCAATAACTAATCCTCATCAATCACGGAATTCCGATCGAGTAATAATAGCGATCGCAATTGATCTGTATCCATTTCTGTTACCCAGTTTTCTCCGGCTTCTACGGTTTGTTCAGCTAGTTGTTTTTTGCTTTCAATTAAGTCATTTATTTTCTCTTCTAGAGTACCATTACAGACAAATTTATGCACTTGGACATTGCGGGTTTGTCCGATCCGAAAAGCACGATCCGTTGCTTGGTTTTCTACGGCGGGATTCCACCATCTATCGACGTGAAAGACATGATTTGCCCTGGTTAGGTTCAATCCAGTACCACCTGCTTTTAGAGATAGTATCAGAATTTGGGGTCCTTCGGGGTCATTCTGAAAGCGATCCACCATTTCCTCTCTTTGCTGTTTCTTAGTTGAGCCATACAGAAATAATATTTCACTACCCAACTCTTTCTCTAGATATCCTTGTAATAGTTTGCCCCACTCGGCAAATTGTGTAAAGATTAAAGCACTATCTCCTTCTGCAATAGCCTCTTCTAGCATTTCCTGTAACCGGAGCAATTTACCAGATCTTTTTGCCTCTCCTATTTGTTTCTCTTTTAAATATTGGGCGGGATGATTGCAAACTTGTTTCAGTCGCAATAATAAGGTTAAAATCAAACCCTTCCGCTTAATTCCATCAGCGGATTCAATCTCGAGCATGGACTCATCTACTAACTTTTGATAAAGTGAGGCTTGTTCGGCTGAAAGTCCACAGAATACTGTCATTTCCTGCTTTTCTGGCAAGTCTTGAATGATGGTTTTATCAGTTTTCATCCGGCGGAGGATGAAGGGTTGAACTAGGGAACGCAAAGTTTTTAATGAATCAGTATCGCCAAACTTCTCAATTGGCATGGCAAAGCGACGCTGAAAGAATTGGCGATCTCCTAAATATCCTGGATTGAGGAAATCTAAAATTGACCATAATTCTGTCAATCGATTCTCTACTGGTGTACCAGTTAAAGCAATATGAAACTGACTATTAATTTCCCGGATTGCTTTGGATTGCTTTGCCCCTGGATTTTTAATATTCTGTGCTTCATCCAGTATAATACCTTGCCAGGAAATATCCTGTAGTGTGGCGGCATCGCGATAGACTAAGGGATAACTAGTAACAACTAATTCCTTGTCTTTTATTGCTCTAGCAAATGTTTTTCCTTTTAGTCGTTTATCCCCGTGATGAATCATAACTTTCAGGGTTGGCGCAAATTTATGCACTTCCCTTTCCCAGTTTCCTAGTACCGATGTTGGGCAAACTAATAGAGTTGGCGATTCTAATGCTTCCTCTTTTTTGAGATGGAGGAGGAAGGCTATTGTTTGAATGGTTTTTCCCAATCCCATGTCGTCTGCCAAACAAGCACCCAATCCCCATTTTTCTAGAAATGCTAACCAACTTACACCTCGTACTTGATAAGGGCGTAATTCTCCCCGAAAACTGGCGGGTATTTCAATCGGTACAATTGACTGATTTCCTGTCAAATTAATTATTAATTCTTGCAGCGCACCAGATGCCTCAAATTTAACTACTGGCAGTTTACCCAGGGTGGTGGTATCCCCCGTACTCAAGCGCAAGGCATCTTCTACTGAAAGATTCATTTGATCTTGAGATGTCGCAAAAATTGCTTGAGCCGCTCGCACATCTGAAGGTTGTAGTGCTATCCACTCCCCATTAACTTCTACCAATGGAGATTTAAGTGCCATGAGGCGATCGAATTCTTTTTTAGAAATAGTTTGATCGCCAATTGCTAATTCCCACTTAAAATTCAGGAGGCTTTTTAATCCCAACCGCTCTTTTTTATTTGGTTTGGCTAACTCGGCACTCAGGCTAATTCCTAATCTTGTTGCCCCTGCACCTGGGGCTAATCCCGGTGGCAATATAATTCCTAAACCACTATCAGATAAACGCCAAGCACTACCCCGAATAAACTCATAAACCTCAACTGGTGTCAGGGAGCAAAACTGAGGAGTGCGATCGTGTAAACTAGGTTCAATCGGTGGATATAGTCGGGATGCTAAACCCAAGCCTTTTAAGAATGTTTCTTGAGGTAGTTCAATTATTCTCCCTTGATATTCTAATCTTTCTACTGGCAGATTCCAAATAGTTTTGGCATCAACTAAGAATTCTGAGTTATCAACTGCTTGTAAGGAATAGTTTAACTGCCAATTGCTTGCCCCTGACTCCGGAGGTTGCAAGACAAAACAGGTACGAAAAAGATTTTGTCCTAACTTTTCAGATTTGGGGGTGATTAAGTGTTGTTGTATGGGTATCTTCCAAGTGGAAAGTGCAGTTTCCAGACGCGCGATCGCAGTTGCTTCTCCTGTGAGGATATTAGAAGATTTGGAAAGACTTTGCAGCCATTCTGATATAGGCGATTCTGTTACTGGTAAAGATACTGACTCCTGCCAACACCGTACCTGGACATCTATCATACTGCTCAAAAAACTTAAGAGTAATTCTTGAGGAGAATCTGGCTGAAAATTAGATCCCTTAAC
>NZ_JAMZMM010000377.1 GCF_024178385.1 Limnofasciculus baicalensis BBK-W-15
CCCTACTCCCTACTCCCCATTCCCCACTCCCAGAAAATGTTTAATAACTTCTCCAAGCCGTTTCAATTTAACTGGTTTAGCTAAATAACTATTAGCACCCGCTGCAATACACCTCTCTTCATCACCGGGCATAGCCAAGGCAGTTAAGGCAATAATAGGAGTATTAGCTAACTCTTGATTGGTGCGAATCTGACGGATAGCTTCCAACCCATCGATTCCCGGCATTTGGATATCCATCAAAATTAAATCTGGCTTTTGTGCTTGGGCAATAGAAATCGCTTCTATACCATTATTTGCTATAACTAAGCGATACTTTTGGGCATTTAGATAGCCAGTAAATGTGTCAATATTGGATTGGTTATCCTCTGCCAATAAAATTAGGGGTGTCAGAGTAATTGTCGCCACAATATCAACAGGAGATGGTAATTCTTCTCGCTCCGGAAGCACTTCAGGCTTAATGGCAGATGGTAACTTTTCTCGAGCGGGAACCACTTCAGGCTTAATGGCAGATTCAGTTTTGGTTTGAGTGGTTATTACTACAGTTTCTGGGAGATAGGGTAACGCCACAGTAAAACGGCTACCTTGCCCCATGGTACTAGTAACGCTAACTTCTCCCCCATGTAAATTAACAATTTTTTTCACTAAGGCAAGCCCTAACCCTGTCCCCACATATTTACGACTGAGACTGCTATCAATCTGAACAAAAGGTTGAAATAATCGGTTGATATCTTGAGGGGAAATGCTAATGCCAGTATCAATTATGTGAAACAGAAGTAATGGTGAGGGATGAGCTAGTAATGAAATAGGAATATTTGTATCCAGATCCCTATCTTTGGGAAAGCTAACTGTAACTAACAGAGAAACTCGTCCACCCTCATTCGTAAATTTTACCGCATTATTCAGGAGATTGATCAGAACCTGTTGCCAGCGGCGCTTATCCACAATAATGGGACTCATTTTATCGGGAATTTCACTCACCAGTTGAATATTTTTTTGGTTAGCATCGTGTTTAATAAATACTAAACTATACTCACAAACTTCCTTAATAGACACTGTTTCTGTGTTAAGTTCTATGGTACTCGACTCTACTTTAGATAGATCGAGAATGTCAGTAATCAACGATAGTAAGTGTTCTCCGCTGGTTGCAATATTCTCGACGGCATTCTTTTGCTCTTCATTTAAAGAGCCTAAAATTTCCTCTTGCAATATTTCAGAAAATCCTAATATGGCATTGAGGGGAGTGCGCAATTCGTGGCTCATATTGGCAAGAAATTGACTTTTTGCGTTATTTGCAGCTTCAGCCGCTTCTTTAGCAACTTGAGCCTGAAACAGTAATTCTGCCTGTTGTAGTGCCACACCTAATTGAGCAGCAATTAGGGTAGCAAAATCTTTTTCTTTTACTTGCCACTGACGGGGCTGAGAACACTGATGAATGCACAATAATCCCCAAAGAGTTTCTCCATTAAAGAGTGGTACTACTAGATTCGCTTTAATCTGAAATTGAGCTAGGGTTTGCAGATAGCAGTCTCTCAAACCAGCACCTTCAACATCATCAATGGTAAAGGGGGAGCGATTGCGACATTTAGTCAGATAGTCTTGAGCAAAGCAACTATCTGCTATTGGCACATTCATGGCTGAGGGATATATCAAATTTACATCTTCAGAAATAACTTCACCTACTTGATAATTAGATTCAGGGAGAAAGCGAAAAATGGCAACACGATCCACATTAAGAAGGCGACGAACTTCCTGAGTTGTTGACTTGAAGATTTGATCTAAATTGAGGGATTCCCGAATTCTAGCAATCACCTCTGTTAATGCTTGCTGCCGCTCGGCTGTGGCAGATAGTTCCTTGGTTTTGCTTTGGACTTCTTCTAAGTATTCTATTTGCTGTAGTGCAATAGCCAAATGAGTGGCAATCTGAGAGAAAAATGTTATTTCTGAAGTTTCCCATTTCCGGGGATTAGTATGTTGATACGCTGCGAGTAGTCCCCATAATGTTCCCCCTTTAATTAGGGGGACAATTGCGAAGGATCTGATATAGTAATGTTCCAAAATCTCCAGATGATAGGGAGAAAGTTCAGCATTATAGATATCATCTACTACCGATATTTCATTATGGCGATAACGACCTCCTTTTGTCTCTTGCAGATAGCTATCGTTCCAAATCGAACAGGTAGCAAGGACAATCTTTGCCCAACCTGGACTAACGGAACCAAAGCGCTCGATAAACTCTCCACCCCAATCCGCATCAAACCGATATACAGCTACCCTATCCACATTAAATACCTGTCGGACTCCATCAGTTGCAGTCCGAAAAATGGTTTCCACATCCGATAATTTTTGTAACTTGGCGAGAATATCAGCTAGGGTGCGCTGTTGATTCGCCATGGCGGTAGAGTGTTGCAACTCCGCAGTACGAATCGAAATTTGTTGCTCCAGATTAGTATTGAGAGTTTGCACCTGTTGGTAGAGTTGGTACTGTTTTACTGCTGTTGATAAGCGTTCCCCTATTGCTCTGCCCAATAGCAAATCAGATTCTGTCCAAGCTTGAGCCTCTCCAGTTTTAAACTGTCGCCATGCTTCAAAAGATTGCCGAGGCATGAGTTGACGGCTATCAGAATTGTGATAGCCCGCCCACATCATTTCTATATTCACCTCATCCCGAAAAATACTGAGACAACCAAGTAGCTCGCTGCCAAAGTAAAGAGGGATAATCAGCAAGCCGCGAATCCCAGTAGATTGAAATAAAGGTGTTAGGGAACGACATAGAGGTTCCCGGTAAATATCCGGAATCGCCCAAATATTTGACTCCTCCGAGGATTCCTCAGACATATCTCCAAGGGAATACATCGCCCTCATCCACCCAACGGACCAAGGTTTATTCCCTGATTCCTGTGTTAGTCCAGAATTGAGAAACCTTTGCCACAAGAGATTTTCTTCAATTACTCTCCCAGTACCCCCATCCAGCCGTTGAGGTTGGCTGCCGTAGGTGTAGATTTCTGCTTTCTGTTTACTATCTTTAGTCCCAAGGTAAAGCCTAGCTCCACTTCCTTGAAAGATTGCCATTGTTTCCTCCAAGGCTGCCTGAAGTTGAACAGTTGGAGTAGTGTAAAGTAATTGGGTAACGCGGTTAATATTAGTTTCGTGACTAGCGCGATCTCGCACGCGCTTGAGTAGAATTGATTGAGAAATTGCGATCGCTACTTGATCTACAACCAATTGCAACAGCCCTAATTGCTCTTCTTTAACAGGATAAGCTTCTGAATGGTGACAAGCCAGCAAACCCCAAAGTTGATCGATGGAGCGAAGAGAAGGTAAGGTTTCCCTTGATTGTGTTGAGCTTTCGATCACAATGGGGACAACAACAGAAGATTTTACCCCCATCGTAGTCAAATATTCTACATGGCAAGGATCTACTGCACGGTAGCGGATATCTTCAATTCCTAATAATTCTCCCGTATCAGGGCTATCCAACGGACTCAACCCAATTTGCTGGGAAGTGAGATCCACAATAGTGCGCTGTCGTGCCCGAACATATAGTTCCCGTGCAAAAGGGGGAATATCATCAGCGGGAAAGTGCAGCCCCAACAGAGAGGGTAGGCGATTTTCCACAATGGATTCCGCAATCACCAAACCGTGTCCATCCGGCTGAAACTGATAGATTTTGACCCTATCCATACCCAGAAACGATCGCACTTCTGCCACAGTTGCCGACAGAATCTCTTGCAATTCCAGGGATTGCCGGATCCGGTTCCCAATCCGATTGAGCAATACCTCCTGGGTAATGCTTTCTAATTCTGAGGGAGTTTCTGCTAGAACTTTTGCTTTTTCTGGGGAATACACGGGTATCGCTGGAAATATGGACAGTTTTATTATATTAATATACCAATTTTTCTATTATATACCAAATAATAATATGAACAGGACTTAGGCAAGTGTCAATATTGCCGATCGTACCTGTATCGCCGTCGCCCGTGTTGGGACAATTGGCTTGAGCCAATTGTTGAAATTTGCTGACTGAGAATGTCCTAACCGCTGTTGCTGTTGCTATACAACCAATCTGGCAATTCTCTTTATTACTCTTAAAACTCTGAACAGATTATTATTTTCATCACGAGATATTGCTGTAAACTTATCTGATATGGCGTACTGACTAACCGACTGATTCAGCTTAATAAAAAGATAATCGTCACCATTCGTTACCATCCCAAAAACTGGCATTTCTGAGTTGGGGTTTGCCATCATATAGGCTAACGTCTGTGGGATAGCTTGTAAAACATTAACATTGAAGCGCTTCTCCTCAATAACTACCACCCAGAATTTATTTTGTACCACCAAAGCGTCAATGAATCCTTCTAATACTGTATCTCCATTATCAATCTCCACCTTCACAAACTTCTCACACCGAATTTTAAAAGGGAGATCGAATAACCCGATTAAATCCAGCAATGGAGACACCATAATCCTGTCAATTGTCCCTTCAGTTATCTCTCCATCTGCTGCATAATAGAGATAGCGATTCTTGAGCCGATTCAAAGATTCTTTTTCAAGATCGGAAATGTCCGGTAAATCCTCAAACCATTCTGTAAAAAATTGGGCATCAGATGTGGGAATTAGATTGAACTTACTGTGCGCCTCGTTCAGGTTAGTAACCGCTTTGGCAATCCCAACTGTTTGCACCATAAATTAATTAGACCTCCGTTTTCTCCGATCCTATTGAAAATTTGTCAGGGATATAACAAACGGTTTAACATTTATTCAAACTGGGCATCAAGGGGTTCACAGAAATTACTCACACCTTGGTGAATGACATACATTACCACTGGTGTGGCTAAAATTGGCGGTAATAGCGGCGTTTCTTCCAAATATCTCACCAAAGACGAATAGAAACCGTTTTCCAAATCTTGGCGAAATTCCCGCTGACAAATCGCCGCACGGCATTTTCGCGCTAACGCATCCAACCATTCGGAATTTTCTCGCTGCGGTTGTTGCCCCGCACGAATCGCAAGCGCGATCGCAGCATCTTCTAAATCTCCCTCACAATCCTCGATCGCGTCAAGGGCTATCATCGCTTGGGCATTAGTGGAGAGTTGGGAACGAAACTGAGCAATTTCTTGGGAACTAACAATAGTCATGGAGGATTGATTGCAACTAGCCGCTATCCAGTATAGTCGCAGTCACACCGATTATGCTTAATGGCGATACCTGTAGGGTGCGTTAATAACTGATAACTTACCTAACCCCCCAGCCCCCTTCCCTTCAAGGGAAGGGGGAGCCGGAAATCTTGCTCCCCTCCCTAACTGGTGTTACACCCCTAGCAATAAATCGCCAATCTCCGATCCGCCAAGTTGTCTTGCGATCGCTAATCGTGCTTCTAACTTGGCTACGCTAAACTGATTGCGGATATATTCCACATTGGCTAAGGCATTCGCCTTTTGGGTGGTTAACCGCATCAAGGTATTCATGGCGTGTTGGTATTCTAAATTCACCTCCAGCAGTTCAAATCGACGTGCTTTGCGTTGAGAATCATTTTTCAGATCCGACTCAAACGCCACTTTTTTATCAGCATTGGCTTCGAGGCGATTAAGATTCAGTTGCACTGCCCGGATCTGAGATTCTAATTCATTCACAGTTTGAGCAGCTTGTGCGATCGCAGCAGGATATTGACTCAAGTTCATAATAACCTCATCGGGGATAGGGAGTGGGTTTTTTGGAGTGGGGAGAAGGG
>NZ_JAMZMM010000378.1 GCF_024178385.1 Limnofasciculus baicalensis BBK-W-15
GAAGGATGAAGGATGAAGGATGAAGGATGAAGTATGAAGGATGAAGTATGAAGTATGAAGTATGAAGTGGGAAATTACTCAAGCTACTTCTAATTTCATCATTGGGGGAATTCCCAAGTCATACATCATTTAGACTTCAACCTTGTTTGGTAAGATTTTTTGTTCAATTAGTAGGTAGTTTAAGAAAAATGTCACACTTTAGCAACATAAAAACTCAAATCCGTAATCTTTCCTCTTTAAAAGATGCCTTAAAAGATTTGGGAGTTGACTGGAAATCAGGTCCCCGTGAGGTGCGAGGCTATCAAGGTAACACTCAAACCGCTGAAGTTGTAATCGAACAAGATAATAACTACGATATCGGTTTCAGTTGGAATGGGAAAGAATACGAATTAGTTGCTGACTTACAATATTGGCAACAAGCTTGGTCCGTGGATGGGTTCCTGAATCGAGTTACGCAGCGCTATGCTTTACATACTGTGATGCGCGAAACCGCCAACCAAGGCTTCCAAGTTGCCGAACAGCAAAAAAATCAAGATGGTTCAATCCGTCTAGTTGTACAACGCTGGAGCGCCTAATGCCAGATTTTTCGCCAGACTCGGAACGTTCGGGTTTTGAACCGGAATTAGGGGGCATTTTTCGAGATGCACCGCAACGTTCGGGTTTTGAACCGGAGCTAGGTGGTGTATTTCGGCAAAAAGGTGTTTACGTTGATGAAATTACCTGCATCGGCTGTAAGCATTGCGCCCATGTTGCCCGAAATACATTTTACATTGAGCCGGACTACGGGCGATCGCGAGTAATTGGACAAAATGGAGATTCTGAAGATTTAATTCAAGAAGCCATTGATACTTGTCCGGTAGATTGTATTCATTGGGTTGATTACACCGAGTTGAAAAAATTGGAAGAGGAAAGGCAAGATCAGGTAATTCCTATTGCTGGATTTCCGATCGATAATGCGGCTGTTGCTGCCAAGATTCGCCAGAAGAAGGAATTGAGAAAGCAGCAGCGCAATAAGAGATTGATGAGTTAATTTTTACAGATTTCAATTTAACTTACCCGGAATTTAGCCTGCGCAAGTAGGCTATTTTTTTTGTTTTGGTTTTAGTTTACATTGCCCAGCGATCCCGCCATTTGACTGTTCCTTCCTCAGCAACTACCCAGCGGCGTGCCACTAGATTTTCCCGCAGAGGAGATTCACCTTCGCGCAGCATAGCATATTTATAGACGATGGGTTTGCCTGCACTTTCGTTAAAGGGAATTTCGCCAAACCAAGTGTTCTGGTTAATATACTCTAACGGATAGGCTTTAGTAATATCCCAGTTGCCCAATTCCGGACAGTTTCCGATAACAACAATGGTTTCTCCAGGCTTAGTATCAACCCCATTAAGTTGTACTCGGACAATGGTTTTGCCTTTAATCTTTTGACCAACATGACTGATGACAATTGCTACTTGTTCATCTAATTCTAAATTATGAATCATCCCATCTTTCACTACCAATTTTTGACGAGTCAGTATACAGGTATGTTCGCCATCAGGTAATTCTGTTTCCACCGTTTCTAATGTTATGGCTTCACCTCGATTCAGTGCAACAAAAACGATTGAATCTCGATAACGCCGAATATAACAGTAAATGTCAGGAGTGAGTTTTTTTTGCCACTGACTCCCCAAAGATGTTGCTGGATTGAAACGTCGTAACCCCGATAATAAACGAATATCTCGATAGAAAGGAGTTTCGGTGTCCCAACTTTCCATCATCGGACGATTGTAGGGGTCATTATTACCGTAAGGGTTAATATCGCCATTAGTATCGTCATGGAGATATTGTTCTGTACCATAGTAAAGGCAAGGAATTCCACGAGTCGTCATCAAGAGAATCACCGCTAACCTCAACATTTCTGGAGAAGGGTTGAGAGTTTGAAAGCGGTGCATATCGTGATTGTCAATAAAAGTTATTAATTCTGTTGCTCCATCATAACGGTAATCTAAATCTAAAATTTCTTGAACCAGATTAAATCCTTCCTCTTCTCCAATAGCTAAAGCTTTACGAATTGCCATACAGAGACCAAAATCGAGGATAGTCATGCCAGAATTATTGGCAAATTCCACTGAACTATCGTTTTTGGGTTCGCTGTAAATCCACTCACCAAAAATAAATACATCCGGTTTATGGTTTTGAATATCGGCATTAAATTCTTGCCAAAACCAAATGGGCATGTGTTTTACTGTATCAACTCTCAGGACATCTACACCTCTGTCTAACCACTGCTTGATGGCTGATTTGATGTAGTTGCGATAGTCGATGTTATTTTCATTGAATGTAGCCAATCCTGCTAATTCACAGTTTTGTACTTGCCATTCATCTTCCCAATTAGTGACTTCACCGTAATGATGATACCAATTATCTTGATCGTCGTTAAAGTCAGCAATTTTTACCCCGTCGTTATATAGTTCTCCCTTTTTTCCACCTACATCAGGGTTACTGTGGTTGCAAACAATATCGAGAATTAATTTCATTTTGCGCTGATGTAACTCAGCAATCAAAAGATCAAAAGTTGTATTTTTTTCTGATTGAGTCGCATTGAGGGAAGGGTTCTCATCCTTGCCAATGAAACGAGGATTAATTCGTTTAAAGTCTTTTGTCCAGTAGCCATGAATAGCAGCCATGTCAACTGATAAGGCTTCTACTTGTTCAAATAAAGGAGTCAGCCAGATGGCAGTAACCCCTAAATTTTTCAAATAGTCGAGCTTGTCAATAATTCCTTGTAAATCTCCTCCCCAGTATTTCCCCCAATCTTCTCTGTCTGAGTCGTAGAGTTCGGGGTTAGCTCCTTGATTATTTTCTGGGTCACCATCATTGAAGCGATCGACTACAATAAAGTAAATTGTTTCTTGGCGAAATTCAATATCTCTGGTGTATAGAAACTCTAAATCGATCTCAGTTTCTGTTTTTGGTTTGCTAGTTGAATCTTGTATTTGATCCTCGGCTTCGGTTGTCGTTAGTGATGCTTGAGAATCAGGAAATTTATGGGAATCTTTAGAAACCATATAGTTTGATGCCACTGAGATAAAGGGATAGAGAAAAGCGACAAGGGTTAATCTTTATTGATCGTTACTTTTTGAGTCAATTATATCCACCTCTACTATAATGTAAAAAGGCAGTATAGGAATTTTTTAACTTATGGTCGTCAGGGCAGTAGAGAGTGAGGATATACTGTCGTAAATGTGTGACAGCTTATACTGAGAGGGAGCATCCCGAGAAAGGAAGAAATGCAGGTTGTATTCTTGCTCCCCCCTTTGACAAGCAGGGCTGGGGGGGTAAAAACTTTGTCAAAAAACGAGTATCTTTGCCAAAGTTGGATACTCCTATACTGAGATGCTTCGTTCTCAATAAGCAATGATTCTTGCTATAATTCACAGATGTTAAAGATTAAAAACTTTATCCTGAATCAATTCAGCCAAAATCTCCGGATTTTCATTAAAAATCGGGGGAGTGTCATCTTTTTGGGAAGCTTTACCTTTTTTGTATCTATTGTCACAACTCCACTTCTTGGCAATAGTCAACCAATTGAATCTTTATCGCCTAATCCATTGCTAGTTGAGAGGGATATTGAGTTGTTGTCGATGTCATCTTCAACACCTAGTACAACTCTCTCAGAAAATGAATCATTAGAATGGGGCATAAAAACTCAGGAAGAAGGTGATAATTACAAATATTATTTGTCCAGTGTTAGTTACAAAAAGCAAGGGAATATTCTTTGGACAATTCCTTTGCCGGAAAGACTGACTAACCGAGTAATTGGCTATAATAAACGGACACTTCCGCCCAGATACTTCCTCTTTTCATATTTCCTAGGCTTTGTGTAAGTCCTGATGGTATGTAATACCAGGATAAGCGATCGCGCCAGTATTTGGAGGATTACCTTACGCCGAATGTATAGCAAGACAGCTTAGGGGCTTTTTTACTAGGGGCTAGGGGAAGAAGTGAATGACATCAAGGGTTTCAGTAATTTAGAATGTCCTAACCGCCAAGGCGGTTGCTATCAAAGCTGCTAGTTTAGCAATCGCTGCTTTGGAAGACTGGCAGAAGGGGAAGGAAAGTTAGTTAGAAAATTCAGCACCCAATCTTTTTTACTTTTTATCCTTTACTTTGATTCTTCACACGTAACAATTTTTTATGCAAATAGGAAATAGCCACTTGGCAGTAAGGTTGATACTGAGAATCCTGATTTAACTTAGTATATTTAGCAATTTCTTTAGTTAAAATCTCGACTGTCCAAGTTTTGTCTGGATATTTTTGCTCCAAGCCTTTTATAACAGCATCCACAACTGCTTTACGATTTTTAGTCAAAGTTTCTGTGTTGAGGTTCAAAACTTCGTTTAATTCTTGATTTATTGTTTCATCATCAGAGGAAATTTGACCATTACTACCATATTTAATCAGTTTCTCACATTTAGCGTCAGTGGGATTAATTGTAATTTTACTTTCACCCTTGTTAGTATCGCAATGTTGCAAATTTTTAGGTTTTCTTTCATTGCCTTTGCAAGCACCGAGGAGATTTTGGTAAGCTAATTGTAAATCGGGATAGCTACTCTGAGGTTGCCAATGCTCAATTTTCATCTTGTCTTTAGCAATCCTGCCCATACAATAGCAACAAATGTATCCTTGTTCCGTCAGTAATGATTCCCGTAAATCGTCTTTCTGTTGATAGTTATCATAATTTGTATGAGATTTTAAGCGGTGTTCAAGTAAGGATTGAGGTTCTTTTCCTTTGACAATATGTTTCACTTTACTCGGTTAAAAAGTTGATTAATGTTTTAGCCCTAATGATTTCCGTATCATCTTCACCTAATAAATCTGCTAATTCTTGCAGTTTCACTTTTGCCTCGGCTAATTTTTCTTCATCTATCAAATTAAAACAAGCATCGATTTTTTCCTGAATTTCCTTTGGTCGTGCATTAACAGCCATTAATTCGTATAAAATTGAATTGCTATCTTTGCCGTAAGTATGGGGCGTTACCTCTACTAGCTTATAATCTTCTAAAATAAATACATTTTCTCTTTTAACTTGGCTCAAAACTTGAGGAGAGTGAGTTGTAACTATAAAGTGACAATTAGGAAAAGTTCTTGTAAAGCTAGGAATTACTATTCTTTGCCACTGAGGATGCAAATGTAAATCTATTTCATCTATTAAAACTATCCCTTCTCCTTGTAAAGCATCAACTCCTAAGCCTGGGTTAGCAATTGCTAATCGCCTTGCTAAGTCAGTCACTAACATTAATAGTGTCTTTTCTCCCTCAGAGAGTTGTTCTAAGTTAAAGTCTTGGTCGTTTTTGGTAATTATTAAGGAAAGGGGACTAGGATTACGAGTAAAATCAATATTTTTCTGGGATTGTTTTCTGACTACCCGTAAATCAGAAAAATGGGTGTTTGGGAATCCTTCTAAAAAATTTTCTATTGCTTTTCTGATCGCCTCTAACTTAGGATTTCTATAATTATTATCCTGTCTTAGCCTAATTTCATTCTCGTAGTCTTCCTCTACCCTAAACCAAACGAAAAAATCTACAAAGTCATTTATTCCTCGATTAAAAGATCTTCTATAAGCATTTAGTTGATTGATTTCATATTCATCATCGTCATAAGTTGATGCGGAATTTAAGATTATTCTATTAGTTCTATAATAAACTAGTAC
>NZ_JAMZMM010000045.1 GCF_024178385.1 Limnofasciculus baicalensis BBK-W-15
TATTCTGATCCACTCATCACTCACAGTCGATGAAAAAGTCGAAAAAACAACGGAAGTCCTCAATTCTTTCCCAGACAGAGGAGTTTCAATTGAGATATTTTAAAAGAATAGTTTTGAGATATTTTTAAGATATATTATCCAATATGTATATAAGTGAATTCCTTCGTCATCAAATTGGCTTTCAATCTGACTCCTCTGATTTACAGGCACTAGACAAATTAGCGGGGTCATCCGTGGGAAATGTAACATTCTATGATAGCTTTGACGATTGTGTAGCGCATATTCAGCCCTGGATGCCCATATACTTTTTTCCTATTGGAAGTGAGTCTGGATTTGAAATTGGCATTCACCTACGCCCATCAGATATAGCTTCTAAGCGTTTTGCTATCATTCGAGCCTTGGATGAAAGCGCGATGATAGAGGTTGGATTATCCCTAGATCATTACATCTTCAGATGTTTAGCAACTTACGAAGGTTATGTCAACGAGGGGGACTCTCTACCATCTTTTGAAGCATCCGTTTCGTTAGCAAACCGTATATTTTGTAAAGACTTCTATCAACCAGGAAGTTACGGTGATTTTATTAGTGAAGAATCTGAAGAAGTTGCTAGTAAAATTTTTGGTAAATCTCCTTTTTTATATCATGAAAGCGCTTTATTTGAAGATGATGTTCAAAATAAATTCAAGATTCTGCAAGAAGGAATAGCCGCAGAACCAGGTTGCATGGTACTATACACAGACGCTGCGGAATCATATTACAAATTTAAAAATTATGAGCAAGCAGCACAGATGTTAGTCAAATCTCTTAAGTGCTTTCATCATACAGCTTACAGCACAGATATAGAAAAGTACTACGAAATGGGTCGCGCCCTACTTCAGATTGTACCCGAAGCTTTTTCAGAGGAAGCCATAGGCTATCTGAATATTACTGATGACAAGGAACGGGTGCTGTTTACTGGAGAACCATATCAGGATGGAAATTTAGTAGAAGGAGCTAAGAGACTTTGTGACTTGTGCCATTACATGGGTAACTACAATAATAATATTTCCTTCAATGCCCTGAAAAAGATATACAGCGAACTTGGTTGGAAGTGGGCATTAGCTTTGTGCGATTTAAGAAGTTCTAGTTAGAAATAGATGTGTGTACTTATGGATTATGCGATCGCAGATATTCTGAGTCACTTATCCCTCACTTCCCTCTCAGTTAAATACCTTTCTACGGAAAAAATATATGGCTGACATTGTACAGATAGAAGTGAGTCAGTTTTTAGCAGGCGAATTTCCAAGCGATGAAAGTTACTACCAAAGACAAAATCAAGAAGTTACACGGTTAGTTGAGACTCTCGAGCAATTGACAGGACGTAATATATCGTGGGAGCCTCCCATAGAAGAATTTGGCTTTTATCACTTACTATTGCCTGTTGACCTCAAATTAGATGTCCCACTCTACGGAAAAACGATTGATTTGCTTGAACAACTAGTTGATGAAGAGCGCTCTACCAGCTTTTTGCACTTGCTGATATCGTTTGTCAGTCGGTTTACCTGTATATACTGGTCCCGATATTTTCCACCCAATCTAGAAGAAACTATTTCTAGTGAAGCAACTTTTCAGGATAGTGCAGAAGAGTCTTTATTTGAGCAAGTACAACAGAAGCTTGAAGAAAATGGCTGGATATGGTTACCACCTGCTGAAGCGGCTGAAATAGTTCCTGGCGCTCCTCCACCTTGGCCTTACAAAGAAGGTTCGGCACTGGTAAGGCACATAATTTTTCCGGGCTGTACTGTTTTAATGGACTAAGGCACGATCGAGGTAATCTCGATCAACCTTTATCACCCGCAGAATTAGCTCAAGCTGGAGTGAACCCTCCAGGTGCAGTGGGTGGTAGTACCGGGCAAATGGGTGAATCTAGTGAATTACCTACCGCACCTTGGACAGAAGAAAATGTCGGGGTTGATGCCGTTGAAAATAACATGGAACTTTCACCGGAATTATCTGCCGAATTAACAGTTACATTACCTATGTTTTGAAAGATGCTGATGACAACGTTGTATATGTAGGAAAAGCAAGTTATAAGGGAACACCCCAACAAGCTTTGGATAGGAGAATTAGTAGAGGACATGACCACTATTCTCCAGATGTAAAACCCGAGATAATCGATACTCAGAGTAACAAAGCTGCAAATGCTGGAGCCGAAGAATTCTTCAAGCAAGCTTATGAAAAACAGGGAGCAAAACTCACTAATAAAGAAGAAGCACTAGATATGGGACGGAAATCGCGTCGTGACAAATCTATAACTAAAATGAAAAAATTTCTTGAGGATTTAGATTCAAAATAAGAGAGGATCAGATGATGGTAGAAAGCAGTGAAGACCAGGAACAGTTTATTTTTATTTACTTCTACTCCAGGCTAAATATTGGCAGAAGCGCAATAGAAGATGATCTCGACGAAATTTTAGGAGATAAGGGTGAAGTGACAGGAGGTGGTTCTGGAATATCAGGTTCTAATATAGATATAGACATATATGAAGGAAGTGCAACTGATTTTTTAGAACCGATCAGAAGTATTCTTAAAGAGTTTAATGTGCCGACTGATACCGTAATTGTAATTGGAAAAGAACGCTTTCAAGTGTATGAATAACGTCGGGATCGTCCGAAATCAAAGGACAGGGAAGGAAGCAAATAGGCAATATAGAGGAAGGAATAGTTAAGTGTGCGAAATTTAACATTGGTCTTAAAGACGAGCTATTTTTAGATCCAACACACACATTTTGTATTTCAATCAATGGGAATCGTACAATTAAGGAATGGATAGAAAAAAAAGCTTATGGTGAATCTGAATATAGTGAGTTAGTTTGGAACGGGAGTAGTGACAAAATTGAAGTTAGACAGATTTTATTGAAAAATTAATATGAATCTGATATTTAAAGCTATGATTCACCAACTTAAATCTGAGGATGAGTCAAGGATAATCTCTGGTATTCAAGAAGCAGTAGACTTGGGAGATTATTCAACAACACCATACCTCATCGATTTGCTCGAAAAGACATCTAATCATACTATACGTGACCAAATAGCCCTAGCACTACGAGATATTGGTGATGAAAGAGCCGTAAAAGCGATCGCAAATCTCCTCACAGATGTTAAAACATTACATCATCGAGGCACGCTTATTTACGCTCTATCTGCCTTTGATTGTACTGAAATTCTGCCCCTCCTAGTTGAACTCGTTATTTCCGGTGGGTTTGAAGTGAGTAGAGAAGCATTTTTGATCGTTGAGAATATTGAAGGAGAAATCGAGCCAAATGTATGGAATGAATGTCAGCATAAAGTCAAAGTCGCTATTGAGCAAGCATCTGAAGATAAGGTGGAACTACTAAAAGAACTTTAGGCTCTATTTGATGAAGAATGAATTCAAGATATTTATTTACATTTGAGAATAGATATATTTACTTATGGATTATGCGATCGCAGATATTCTGATCCACTCATCACTCACAGTCGATGAAAAAGTCGAAAAAACAACGGAAATCCTCAATTCTTTCCCAGACAGAGGAGTTTCAGAAGTTATTAACTTTATCCTCAATACTGACAATCCTGCGGCGGCAACCTATCCAGCAAACTATCTAGCACTTTTGCCTAATCTCCAAAGGGAAAAATGTCAGATTGTTGAACATATTTTGAACCATCGACAAGATTTAATGATTGCTGCGGTGAATTTGATCGAGGATATGCCTGATGCTGTGATTGACCGATTAATCGACGAATATTTTAAAAATCCTTCAGCACCAGATATGCGTAGCATCCTCTTCGAGGTTGCTATCTATTTTCCAGAAAGACTACATAAATTTGCTTCACTGATTACAGATAAACGGATCTCGGAAGTATTACTTCCTGGAGCGCCAGATAGTTGGGTTGACGATTTAGTCAGTCAATATCGTCAGGATCAAAACCCAGATATTTTAAAATCATTGGGATGGATTCGCACGGAAAAAGCTTTGAATGCACTATTCACTTTAGCAAGGACAGTGCCAAAAGAAAACCTGGGAGATATCTACGCATATATCGAGAATTCAGCGGTATTTCCAGATACGCGATTAGCTTCAATTTATTTCAAAAATTATCGTGGCTATGTTGTATCTCGCGATGAAAGTCCTCATCAGATGGGAGGAAAATTTCCTCATCCGGTTCCCAAATGTCCCGTCACAGATATACCAGCTAATCGCATTCTCACCTTGGATGTTACCCAATTGGATTTAGATATCAAAAGTAAATATAATCCCAGTTTCTTTTGGTATGAAGGTAGTCATCCGCCAGGCTATATCTATGTTCAGTTTAAAGAAAATGGGATAAGAGGAATTATGACACCGATGACTGATGGGGAAGTAGGTGTAGATTTAATTCCCGGTGAATTAGCCTTAAAACTAGAAGAGTATCCCTTAAAATATGGTTGTGGAAGTTCAGCCGTTTCTGGATACTCTAATCATCAAGTGGGAGGCTATCCCCGTCTAATCCGATTTGAACGGTTTCCCCGTTGCCCAATCTGTGGCAAAGGAATGCGATTTTTAGTCAGTATAGACAGTGGCATGACTCCTTTTGGTAAGTTAGAATTTGAGGGAATTCTTTATGGATTTTGGTGTGATGAGTGTGCGGTATCCTGTACCTGTCGCCAAACCCATGATGATTAATCTTACCTAATACCAAGTTGCGGCAAGTTACTTGTTTTAAGGCGACTTGGTATTATCGCAAGTTCGAGTCTAATGTAGAATTCTATGAATCAATCTTTTGCGATATCTTACTGGTGGAAAAAGTTAACCGAATAGAGTTATTTTTTTGAAATGGTAGATGCCAGTAAAATATTTAACTCTCTACGCTATTTTCTTTCGCTTTATCATGGACAATTTATCATCAAAGTTCAAGGACATGAGGCTTGTTTCGACCTCCGTCCAGACTTGTCTACTATTTTTGCCAGATATTGTTAATGATGAAAGTTATCAAAAATATCACTCCCAAATTGAGAAATTATAATCTCATCTCCAGTGCCTCTACAATAAACAATAATTAAGAGCGCACGAACCGTATGTCGAAGAAGCTCCCCGAACTCTACATTGCCACTGACGTTGAAGCAGATGGTCCAATTCCTGGACCATATAGCATGATTTCATTTGGTATGGCGGTTGTAGGCAAGCCAGAGCTTTGCTTCTATACTGAACTGCGACCAATCTCTGACAAATTTATTCCTGAAGCCCTCGCCGTCTCAGGTATAGATCGCGATCGCTTGCTACAAGAAGCACCTACTCCTGAAGAAGCAATGACTGCCGCCGCACGCTGGCTAAATGGCTTGCGGAAGATTGGTCGTCCTGTATTTCTGGCAGCACCAGCAGTGTGGGATGGAATGTTTATTCATTGGTATTTCATAAATTTTACAGGGAAGAGTCCGTTCGGTCAGACTGGATCGGGAATTGATCTACGGAGTTACTGGATGGGAATGAACGGATGTGAATGGGTAGAGACTCACAAGGGGAAGATCAAGTACGAACTTGGAATTAATGAGTTGCTGCACACTCACCACGCTGGAGAGGATGCAATCGAGCTAGCAAAAGTCTTTGAAGCACTTCTGAAGAAAAACCACAGGATGGACTGAGAAGTAGATCCATTCACTGGTCTTTGTGGACACAACCAGAATCTCCTGGCTATATAATACTACGTGAAGCAGTTTTACGGATTGTTAATAAGGGCTGGGAATTAACCGATCCTACCCGATTATTTATCAGGTAAATCTAGTTACTTATGGATTATGCGATCGGAGTTAATCCTACCTAATACCAAGTTCGAGTCTCTCGTAGAGCAGGCATCTTGCCTGCTGCTGATTGCTACTGCCATCTATCCTAGATTAAATTATGAAGCGCAACTTGGTATAAAGCGCGATCGCAATCCTGTGGCATTATCATATCGCATTTCTATAACATTATAACCATGACAACAAAAACTGAAAATTATCCCCTAAATACCCAACTAACACTACACAACGACACAGAAATTACCCTAACTATCCCTGTAGTCAACCTGACACTAACCAAACAAAATAACAAAATCATCGAATGCCGTCTCACCTACAAAATTAACCCAAAAACATACCAACAAATCGACACAAAAGCCCTATTAAACCTCAAACCAGAAATTCGTACTCCCCTGTCTAACGGCTCATTTCAACCCTCACCCGACATCGAAATCGAAGCAAGTTTAGATCCCAGTTTATTCCCACAACTAACAGAAAATGCCACAACCATTCATCAAATATCAGATTACCTCCAGAAAATTAACCAACAACAACCTAATAATCCCCTACTATCTACTTATAGTTGGTATGGATTGCAAGTAAAACAGCAACTAGAAACAGGTGAAACGGGCTACCGCACTCTATGGCATTATCTCCAGCCTTCTGCTATTACCTCCGATGGCATTTCCAGCGAACTAATTTCTGATGCAATGGCTAAGTTTGCCCAAGGTTGGGCTGATACTAATACCTCAGTAATTTCTCAAGATGTCATGGCTGAAGCACTTGAGGAAATGACTCGTGCTATTGAAGAATTGACTGATAGTTTCTCAGAAATAACTGAAAAGCTAGTTGATGAAACTGTTGATGAAATAACCAATGCCTTTGCCGAATTAACTGAAAGTATCTCCGAGATAACAGAAGAAGTTACTGAAGAAGCAAATATTTTCACCGCCACAATTAATTTCTTCCAAGCCCAAAATTGGCAATTCCAGCAAATTCCAGGTGAATCAACCTTACAGTTAGCTTTCGCGGGAGAAAATGGCACATGGGATTGCTACGCTAAAGCTAGAGAAAAACAACAGCAATTTGTCTTTTATTCTATTTGCCCAGTCAACGTGCCCAAACCCAAACGTCGGATATTGGGAGAATTAATTGCTAGAGCTAACTATGGCACAATTATTGGCAATTTTGAATTAAATTTTGACACCGGAGAAATTCGCTACAAAACCAGTATGAGTGTCAAGGAAAACCGACTCACTTCAGAAACATTCAAACAATTAGTTTATCCTAATGTATTGACAATGGATAGATATCTACCTGGGATTATATCTGTCATTTCCGGAGAGATTTCGTCAGCCAAAGCGATTCGCCAGATAGAAGAAATTGACTTATCGCCACAACCCTCTAATTCTTCTCCAGGAGAAGATTTGATTGATAATCAACCTTTGGTAATTTCTGATGAGACAAAAGAATCTGCCCCAACCTCATCTCAGCCCCCAGCCCCAAAACTCCTAACTGAATCCGACATATTCTGCCGATTAACCAAAGAAGAAATAGCACAATTTGAAAAAGTTATGGAGTTAAAGCAAAAACGGGACAAACAAACAGCTCAATCCAAACGAGAACAACTAAAAACTGGGTTAAAAACTAGATTAGGTGAAGATGGAGAGGCAATATTTGAACAAGCGTATAAAATTTTTGAAACTTCTCAATTTGATGCGAAACAAATCCGGTTCATCTGGCGCTATTCAGAATTATATAATTTAATCCAACTACAAATAGAACAATTGTTAATCCAAACGAGTGGGGAGGAAAACTTTGGTAAAACTATTCCAGAATGGGAAAAAATGAGAGATGAGGCCAAACAACGAGTGCAACAAATAGCTGAGAATTACATAGATGTTCAAGAAGAAATAGAGATGTTAATGGAAATACGAGAGATCCGAGAGCATTTGGCAGTGGCGAAAAATAAGTAAGAAATGAAATAAAGGACTACAGTAAATCATCCATTAATGTCATTATATGAATAGCAGCCTCAGAGAGATGAGGAGACTCTGACGAGGTATTTTTGACCTGATATTCTAAAAGTCCTTTAAGGGAAATTATCTTTAAACTATTTTCTGCTAAAGTCTGTGCGATCGCATCTGCTGCTGGTAAATAGCCAATCGCTCCTAAATCGGAAAGTACTGCTCGCCGTAATTGTAGTTTATCTCCACTCAAAGCTTTGATTAAGCGATCGCCATATATCGGCTTTTGGGTAAGCTGATACATCGCCCGTGCTGCTGAATACTGTACCAATTCCGTAGGATGATCTAAGAATGGTTCAATTAGGGGAATTGCTTCCGTAGCACCCAAAGAGCCTAATCCTTCCATCACCGCACCGTAAGGTTGAGCTAAGTGGGGAGATCCCGCTATGGGTTGGGCGGCTGTTAATCCACCTTCTAATAGCTCCATCAGCTTGGGAATACAGACACGTAAAGCTGGATTTTCCTTAAGGGAAATCCCTAACATACCTAATGACTCTGCCGCTTTTTCCCGCACGTAAAAATCCGAGCAGTCTAAAGAGCGAATCAATCCTGGTACTGCACTAATATCTCCTAATTTCCCCAGTGCTACTGCTGCATTTCGTCGTAAGGGATATCCACCATCTGGAGTTTGGTTATCCTCATCATCTAGGGCGGCAATCAAAGCTCTAATTGCCTCTGGTGTATTGACTCGGAACTTACCCAACCACCACGCTGCATAATAGCGAAGTCCTTGATCTTCTCCTTGGATATTTGCGATCGCCTGCGCTATAGTTAGAGACTCGCCATTTCCATATTCAACTTCAATATTCTGCTCTATCCTAGACTGCATTTAACAATTCAAAAATTAATTAGAGGTTAGAGGATAACTTAAAAACAATTCAAAAATTAATTAGAGGTAAGAGACTAGAGGTTAGAGGAGAACTTAAAAACTTTTCACCCCTAACCCCTCACCTCTTACCTCTCACCTCTACAGGCTAGCAGGTGTGATGCTGGCAACTTTCCCGCCGAGACGGTTAATTTGCTGTAGTTTATTAGATAGCTCTTCGTAGGGAACCAAGAAAGCTTTGCTGCTACGACGAATGCTAGGATATCCAGGTGCGCTCATCCCTGACACTTCGACGCGGTAGACTTTACCCTTGGAACCAAAAGCCAATTGTCCACCCAACGCATTATTGGGAGTAACTCTTTGTGCGGAAGCACGGTAACCCCAGCCATCATTAGCACCAGAAGGTCCAACAATAGCAGATGCTGAATTTTGACCCAATTCGGTAGCGAGGCGAGGAACGCTACCTTCTAGTTGAGAGGAATCGCTATTGGCATAACCGCGATAGAGGCGGAACATCCGGGTAAACCCTACAGTTTTTTGTCCCCGTTGGGTGGAAAAACCGCGATAGTAGGGAACGACATAATCCCCAAAGTTTTCCTGATACTCTTCACTATTAATGTAGGAGTCGATGTCGGCATCGTATCCCTTATTTTCGTAAAGATCCAGGTGGGTGCAGATTTCTGACTCATCATAGGGAGCGCGGCCCAGCAGATGCTTGTAATTCAGCTCAATGGTGCGGGTTTGAAAGTTGCCGTAAAAAAACTTATTTTTGTAAAGTTCTGATTTAGCAACAGAGCGGACAAATTCTCGCACGCTAATGTATCCGTTCCGCAAGAGTGACTCAGCACTCGTGAGGCGTTCGGATGCCATGATATGATCGTTGCCCAAAATGTGACGGTAAACGGCGTTAATCACCGCTTGCACGTCTGATTCTGTGTAATTCGGGCGCAATTCCACTGGAGAGGCGTTACTAAACGCGGATGTCCCCAATCGGGATGCTGCTGTCGTAATAGCCACTTAAATTTCTCCTGATTAAAATTCTTAAGCCGCCACTATCTTTGTGACTTTCCCGCCCATAAGATTGATTTGCTGCAATTTCCGAGACAACTGCTCGTAAGGTACCAGATACTCCATTTGGCTGCGGCGGATGCGAGCCATTGGTATTGTTTTCGGGGCTTGGATCACTTCTACGCGATAAAGCTGTCCGCGAGAACCACCAGTGGTTCCAGGAATAGCCACTCCATTTTGGTCTGCGTGGATAGCTGAGGAAGTATTCCAGGCGATTTCCCGCACTAGCTTTGACTTTTTGCCATCAGCTTGAGTGCGATCGCTGTTAGAATATCCACCGTACAATTGAAATATACGGGTGAATCCTGCCATTGTTTGGTTGGCTTTACTTTGGAACCCTATATAATAGGGAACGATCGCATCGCCAAAGTTTGCTTGATACTCGGCTGAGTCAACGTAGGAGTTAATCTCTGCTTCATATCCCCCTTGAGCGTATAGTTGGATATGCTCGGAAATCTCTGACTGAGACTGAGGCGCTCTACCTAAAAAGTGTTTAAAATTCAACTCAACAAATCTATTTTGTGAGTTAGAGTGGAAAAACTTCTTTCGATAGGTTTCTGACTGGCCCAAGGATCTGACAAAATCCCGTACCGTAATTTCTCCCCGACGCAACTGAGATTCAGCAACAGTTAACCGATCTCCATCCATCAGGTGAGCGTTGCCAAACACCTGACGATAAGCAGATCTGATTACAACCTGAAAATCTTCTTCTGTTGCATTTTGGCGCAGTTCCACCTGCGTTGGTTCTGCCACAGCAGCAATTCCCAACCGACTTGCTGTCAATAAGCTTGCCATATTTACATCTCTCAGAATTACCGAAAAAACAATGCCCGGAGAAGCAAACAATTGCTAACCCTTTTGCTAACAACTGCTTGCCTTTCCGGGCAAAACCGACGCTCTAGCTTAGGGCGTTGATTGCATAGTCGAGATAAGAGTTGGCTTCAGATGCTCCGTCGCCACTTAAACCGTGGTTAGCTTTGATGTACTTGAGGGCTTCAACGTACCAGCTAGGAGACAGTTCGTAGGTGCTGTTGATTTCAGCTAGTCCAGCTACTAGATACTCATCCATTGGTCCGGTTCCACCTGCAACTAAGCAGTAGGTAACCATGCGGAGGTAGTAGCCGATGTCACGGGCGCACTTTGCCTTACCTGTGGGGGTAGAAGCATAGTTTGGGCCTGTCATGGAGGTGGTGTATGGGAACTTGCTGTACACTGCATTAGCTGCACCGTCGATCAGGCTTTGAGCCTTGGCATTCAGAGCTTTAGCAGCTTGTAAGCCAGAGTTGGCTTGGCGTAAGCGACCGAAAGCGATTTGGAGTTCGGTGCTGCTGAGGAAGCGACCTTGAGAATCGGCTGCGGCGACGGCTTCGGTAAGCGGGGTCTTCATTGTTTAGGTATCTCCTTAATGTTTTGGCAATTTTTCAAATTTGTTGTCATTGGATGCCATTGGGGATGAAGTTTACACTTCACCAATAGAATCATTCAAGTTGTTTAGCCAACTGCGTTAGCAGCCAAGTCGAAGTAGCTTCCGATTTCAGACATCAAAGCGCTGCAATCACCACGGGTGATGCCATTGGGATCGTTAGCGATTGCGATCGCGGCATCTTTCATCTTGCGGACACCAGCAGCAACGGAAGATCCAGGAACACCTAAAGCAACATAGGTTTCACGCAAACCGTTCAGGCAGCGATCGTTCAGGACACTAGCATCGCCAGCAAATGTTGCGTAGGTGACATAGCGCAGGATGATTTCCATATCGCGTAAGCAAGCTGCCATACGACGGTTGGTGTATGCGTTTCCACCAGGAGCAATCAATTGGGGCTGATCGGCAAATAGAGAGCGAGCTGCTGCTGCTACGATCGCAGATGAGCTACCTGTGATCCGGTTAACTGCATCAATCCGCTTGTTGCCATCGCCAACCATTGCGCTTAGAGCATCTAACTGGGAGTCAGAAACCATTGTGCCTTGGGTATCGGCTTGAGCCACTACCTTAGTGAATGCGTCGAACATGAACTCAGTTTCTCCTTAGCTTGGTTGAGTTTTGGTTTTCGACTGACTTATAGCCAGTCTCATCTACTTTAGCAGCCCCGTTGGGTTGCTGGGTCTTGGGCTTTCGACAGCGATCTCACCTCATGTCCGTTCAGTTTTCTCCGGAATTCCGCCTGCTCTACTGTTTTTGGTAACATAGGAGACTTTTCTGAAATCTTAGAAAACCTACCGTCTATTATGAGAGTCCGAGCAACGCCAGTTAACCTTTTGTCTGGCTAACCTTTGCCTGTCGTTTTTACCCTTCGCTAACTTTTATACAATGATGTTGCGTCATTATTTATTACATTTTATTAAGTTTTCCAACTAGAGATTTCAAACACGACAAAATCTGGGGGTTAAGCCGATTGGCTCCCCCATTAGAGGTTAGAGGACAAGGGGGACAAGGGGGACAAGGGGGACAAGGGGAAATTTTTTTTGTCCCCCTAGTCCCTAATCCCTAGTCCCTAGTCCCTAGTCCCGATCAACTACAGAGAAATAATCCCCCAAGCAGATAAGGCGATGGAGATGACTAGAGCAGCTAATAACACGCCGCCAATTTTGGCGATTGCAGATCCCACCAGTCGAGCTTCCTTGGTATAAGGGGGCTTCTGCCAATCCCACAGGTATTCCTTGCGGGGTTTGTTTTTGAAATAACCGATTTGCTCCAATTGGACCAGGTAATCTGCGCCATAACGTGGCATCCGGGCAAAGGGTAACTCCCCTTCGGTGCGCTGATGCAAAATCCGCCGCCGCTGATAGGGAACTGTATCATAGCCAAAATTGGTTAGGTACTCCTGACTATTGAGCAAAGCATCAATAAATCCGGATAACCCTTTGGTAGCGAGGACAATTGACAAAGCTAGCTTTTCGCGATCGTTGTAAACGTCGCGCCCCAGGATGCGCTGCACGCACATCTGAACAAACCGATAGTTGTTGTTAACTGCGTAATTACGCCGCCAAAACGTATCAGACATTACCAGTCCCCGGATGAAATCCCGGACTGTAATCTGACCAAATCTCAACTGAGATTCTAGCGCTGTTTGGCGATTACTTTTCAGGAGTTGTTGTTCATTGAAAATCTGGCGATAGGCTGCTTGAATCAAATCGCCCATTTCCTGCCCCGATAGCACGTTTTCGGTAGTGTAAATTCTGGGTTGCTCATCCCCCGGTATTTCATATCCCGCTACGCGGTGATTTTGGCTGGAAGGAGAGTAGCTTAATAAAGGAATGGTCACTTTTGGTTAAACCTCCGGACATTACAGGTTGCAGCGATGGGTTAAGGTTTTCTCAAAACCACCACCGATTTTGGTCTTATAGGTATGTTTACTCAAACACCTAAAACTCAGACTAGGGAATTTGGCGATCTAAGTCTATGTTTCGTAACCTAAGCTAACAATTGGTAATATTTCTTAATAATTAGGTGCAAAAGCATGGGTGGAGAATAGATCTAGATAACATATAGCGGTAATGGTGCGTTAGCTCTGGCATAACGCACCCTACGAATAAAAACGTTGGATAAGTCCTATTGATACTATTGTTGTACTAAGCTAACTTCTGCTAGTTTTCTTTCCAAATCAAACAAAAAGCCGTGGATATATTCCTCCGTCCATTCCTCACCATAAAAGCGCCTAAACATGCCACGAGCAGGATCTTTCTCGGCACGATAGTGTAGATAGGATAACTGAGCTTCCTGAATATCTGCTAGATAATGCGAATCGGTGACAGGTTGTGCCCGATCGACAAAATCGAGGTAAGCTTGGAGATAATCTTTGAATGCTGCAAATACGTGATTTTCCACAACTTCTGTTTCTTTTGGACGAGTCCACAGAAATGCTGGGGAAAAGAAGGGTTTTGCCTCTTCGGGAAAATCGCCGCCCCAAGGTAAATACTTCTGATAGGATTGAAAAATTGGCAAAATAGGCTGGGTATATTTCTCTTGGTAAGTAAGATTGTCCCGGAAGAGTGGCTGCATATCCAGGGCAATTAGGTGTCCCCCTGGCAAAGTAACTAAGTCAGCACCAAAAAAAGGTAAGTCGTATTTGAGGTGGGGGAAAATCACAAAATTCAAAACCTGTAGCGAATTTCCCCCTTGAACATGAGCCGCACGAATTTGACGGAGTTTGTGAGATTGAAACCCGTAACTAGTGGTAACTACGACTTCCTGATGCTTTCCTTTTCCAGTGATGGCTTCCTTCCGTTCAAACCCGGTGGGGATGGGATAGGGTTGAATGTCTAATCGCTCTTGGAGATATGCGATCGCGTAATCTAGAAATGGTTGATAAAGAGTCATCGGAGTTAATGGCTAATGGCTAATGGCTAATCGCTAATGGTTAATCGCTAATGGTAGAGTCAAAAACTTTCACAATTTACAATTAGCCATTAGCAATTTTACAGGACTTACGCAGCGACGCTACTGATACTGTGGATGGTGCGAAAGCATTGCATAACGCACCCTACAGATGGAGGCTTTGCGTAAGTCCTGTTTTAGCAACCGATTGGGTTGTAACTAGCAACTTGGGTTATTAGTTATCTTTTGCTTTGACTAACAGCCAAGGGGCTTGCATCTGCAAAGAGAAATTCGTAGAGGAATTTTTCAGCCCATTCGTGACCGAAATAACTGCTGAATAAACCAGAGGCGGGATCTCGATCTGCACTGTATTGATCGTAATCTTTTTGCGCTTTAACAATCCGCCGGATCTCTTCAGGATCGGTTAGAGGTTCAGCTCGATCTAGGAGTCCCCAGTACAAGTTCAAGTAATCTCTGAAAGCTGGAAATAGGCGATTTTCTACCGTCTCGGCATCAGTTTTGGCAAATATTAAATACTTAGAAAAATATTGATTAGCATCGTAAAACTTCATTTCTAAACCTTGAGCCAAATCCGGGTAATTATCGTGGAGTTCCCGCATTGGCTCAATGTATTTTTTCTGATATGCTTCATCCCTAAATAAGGGCTGAAAATCGAGAACCACTAAAATTTTCTTTTTGCCAAAAGATAATAGATCGATACCTAACAGAGGCAAATCGTAACAGGGACTGGGATAAATAACACTGTTAAAAACTTGAGAGGCTTCGCCGCCATCAATATAGGTATAGCGGATTTTGCGGAATTCGGGGCATTGGTAGCACCAACTCTGAATCGTTGCTTGATGTTTACCGCGATCGCTAACCTGACGTTCCAATCCTGGAGGAATCGGTTGACTTTGCAAATCAAACCGCCGAAATAGTTCTTGTTCTAGATACTCCCGGAAAGGTTGATACATAGATCGTCGCTCGCATACTATAACTCTCTCTGAGGATAAAGTGGGGTCAGAGTGGCTGTCTCATTTCCGAGAAACAAAGAAATAATCCTTAACATGGGGAGTGGGGAGTGGGGAGTGTTGACTCCACAGGCTCCAGACGTGCTTAGTTGACTTCACATCAACAAAGGCGGTTAAGGAGCCTGGTATCTTTTCACTTAATCTCATCCCACGACGGGCAATCGCTAGGGCTGCCCCCGTGTCACTAGCCAAGCCATACAGCCTCAGATATTTGACTAAACCAATCATACTAGAATAGGCAGGATTGACTGTTATTAATTCAATCCCTCTATTAGAAAGTGGAGATGATGGAAAGCGAATTTTGGCAAGACTAGCAACTATTAAAGTGGGATTTGGAATACAAATCTATCTAATATCTAAAAAGCTCTAGCTAGATTCTGCTGAGTCATTTGGGCTAACATTTCGGGAGTGACGCAACGACGCTCGGAACAATAGGCAATTAGGTTAACCCCATTCATCATCCGCACATTACTAACACGCACGCGGAAATCATCAGTAATAAACCAGCAGCGTTCTTGTCCCTGATTGTTATCATAATCTGTCTCAATTGTCAAGACTCCATCCGGGGCAAAATCATAGCGACTGACAACAGGAATACCTTCCACATAACCGCGATCGCGAATCATTTTCCCTCTACTATTATTATCGCGATTAGGAATATCAATTAGCACTGCGGCGTAGTTAGGGTTTGGTTCGCTAAAATCGAGAACAGGTTGCCAGTGAAAGGTAGCGCCTCCTGTAGCATTTGCGGGATCGATTCCTTGTTGGGCGCAGACTTTTTCGACTCTGGGGTCATCTTTTTCGATTACTGTTACGAATAGATTGGATTCTCCTGACTCATCGGCTGTTAAGTCAAAGTGATGAACAGCTCTTTGGGTAAACCAGATTCCTTCGCTTTTGCGAAAGAAGTCCATCATTGTCATGGGGGGTTGTAGATGTGCCATCGGTTTGGGGTATCTTGGCTGGGGGGTTAAGTTTTAGGATACCTCGAAGTGGTTAAGTTTTGTCTGGATCGGATTTGCGAATAACTAACATATTTTACTATATGCTAACCTATCTGTATGGCGCGAGGTTGAAATTATCCAAGAAAAAGTTTCGTAAATCAGTCGAAAGTATAGGGGTTGTCAGTTGCAAGGAACACAGTCTTTTTTTAAACGCAAAGGTACGCAAAGGAATGGGCAAAGGTACGCAAAGAAGAGAGGAATAATCGGATTATGGTACAAACTATTCAAGCAAAAGATATAGATTTACGTTACTTAATCGATATCTTCTGTATTCAACTGGTTGAAGACGATCAGTTTTTCCCAGAATGGCAAACGGATTTACCAGAAATTACTGATTTAGATAAACAACTGTTGGATAAAGTCAAAGCAGGTTATCTGAATTTGTTGAATTATCCACCACTCCTAGAAGATGGAGTGCGGATGGCGGTTCTCGATCCGATTCTGTTTATCGGTGATTTTTATCTGGCTCCTTTTTATGTTAAATCGGAACAGTCTCTTGATATTGCTGAGGAAGATAAGGGAGTCCTTATTAAAGGCAAAATTGATACATTGGTGTTGAGAGATCAATTTTGGGTGATGGTAATTGAATCAAAAAAAGCGGCATTTTCGATTGAGGAAGGATTGGCGCAAATTTTGGCTTATATGTTAGGTAGTCCTAATTCAGATAGACCGATTTTTGGTGCGATAACTACGGGTGGGAGTTTTGTATTTATTAAATTGGTGAAAGGGAAAATACCGAACTATGGGTTGTCGAGGGTGTTTGTTACTCGCAATCCGGGAAATGAGTTGTATGATGTTCTCAGGATTTTGAAGCGTCTGTGTGAAATTGTAATTGGGTGGTGTGAAGTATAAATAAATTTTCGGTATCCTTCCTTGAGATCTTCCATCTGTAGCTTTGTATTATTCTTCTAATAATAAATTTCCTGTTATGGTTGGGCGAGTTATGGAAGATGAATTATCCCGTAAATTCAGCATTCTAACCTAAGTATATGGAACCATTAACTGCTGGCGCGATCGCTCTTGCTACTCTCCTGGTAAATAAAACCTTTGAAAAGACAGGTGAAATCATTGTAACGAAAGCTTTTGAGCAAGGCAACCAAGTGATGAACTTAATTAAACACAAATCTCCTGAGCAAGCAACTGCAATAGAAGCGGTGGCTGAAAAAGTAGCTTTTCCTTCAAGAGAGGATTGTCGTGAAGCCATTTTGGTAGGAATGGTGGAATTAGCTGCTAAAGAGGATTCAGAGATAAAAGCGGCTTTGACAGGTTTGGCGGCTAAGGTAGAAGAAGCACAAGAGAGAAATGACAATCTCAATAAAGCGGTAAACGATTTGATAAAAGCGGTAAAATATCAACGTCATCAGAATCCGGCAAAGATAGCAGACACAATAGGAAAAATTGGCGTTTTTAATCAGGGATCTACTATCGGCACTATTACTGTCCACCTGTAATTTGAGGATACCTTTTACCACGATACTACTTTAACCGACTTAAGCTATTAGTCCGGAACTTAAGTTCCAGGCTAATGGCTTGCAACAAGAACTGATTGAGGATCGATCGAGCTTACAATATGATCAATAAGATAGCGGAATCTATAGGAAAAATTGGGATTTTTATCCAAAATTCTGTTATAGGTAAGATAATTATAAAGAAGATAAATATAATTATAAAGTTACCATGTTTATCAGATAGGGACGATCAGCTAAAGTTAAGGGACGATCAGCCAAAGCTATTGAATGCAGTGGAGGCTGAACTAGTTAAGAAAGGATGGGATAAATCTTCCTACCGAGATAAACTGATTATATTAAAAAAGAATCTGCACGAAGATTTAGTGTATCACTATAAGGTTGTGGCGAAACCAATTACAAATCCCAATATCATCGATATCTTCAAAGATAATGCTGATGGAAAATTGCTCATTGTTGGCGATCCTGGTTCTGGCAAAACTACTACTTTATATGAACTTACTCAAGAGTTGATTAAGGAAGCAAGGAAAGATAAAAAAAATCTACTTCCGGTGCTAGTGAATTTGTCTTCCTGGAAAAAAGATAAGCGATCCATGCGTCAGTGGTTAGTAGTGCAACTTAATAAGGAATATGGGTTGACAAAGGAAAGATTTGAAAAGTGGTTTGCCCAAGGGAAACTATTGCCACTATTAGATGGACTGGATGAGGTAAAACCTGAATATCAAAAGGATTGTGTTCTAGCAATTAATAAGCTTTTGGAAGAAGAAGACAACCGACCAGGAAAATTAGTAGTATGTTGTGGTATTGAGGAATACAAAAACTTAATTAAAGATAACTACGATTCTCGCATAAAGTTGTTCCAAGCCATTGAGTTGCAAGAATTAACAGTTCAGCAAATACAGAATTACCTTAAAAATATTGACCGTGAAAATCTATGGGAACTTATCAAACAGCACGGACATCTATTAGAACTACTTTGTACTCCCCTAATGTTAAATATTGCCATTAAAGTCTATCCCGTACTTTCGGCTGATAAACTGAAGCAGTTCAACTCATCTGAAAAACTTCAACCTTATTTATTTAATCAGTACATCCACACCCAGCTAAATGATCCTCCTGAGAAGAATCATCCTGACCATAAAGGAAAAACACCTAGAAAGGAGGATACCATTCGTTGGCTCATTTGGTTAGCTAAAAAATTGAAAATACGCAATCAAAAAGAATTTTTCAGAGAAAAATTACTAGATATTTTTATGTTAGAATGGCAGTAAGAGCTAGATTTAACAAATTTAAGGTCAGGGTAAATTTATTCAAAAAAAATATCCAGCAACAAGGAATCATCCAGATGAAAAGATCCCAGTACTTCCTAGCTATTTTGGCAACAATATTAGTGGTGGGCAGTTCAACGCCAGCCGGGGCTTCCACTCAAGTCAAATTGCTAGTCGAGAGCAGCAAAAAAATAATCAGTTTGACTGAATCTATTCCCAACTGGTTTCGGAAGGCAAATATTCAGAAGGAATTTACTAATATCAACCATGAAGAAGAAATACTATTAGGTCAAAAGAAGACTGGCACTATCTTGAGAAAGATAGGAACTGAATCTGTAAAGGGCACTCTTCCCCCTCTACAGGAGTCTATCAATTTAGACAGTCTCCATGATAAAGGACAAACAAAAAATGCTGTTCAAACTATAGGTGTTGCGGTTGGAGCGACAACTGCAGCAGGTGGGACAGCTTACAGCACAATCAAGTCAACAAACGACAAGGATAACCAAAATAATCGCTCAAAAACCCAGTCGAAACTATCTGTAGGGAGTAAAAAACCTCTGAAGTTAGTGCTGCACCATTAAGTAAGTCAACCTGATAACTTACACCAGTTGCAATAACCGTAGGGTGGGCAGTCCCCACTAATGTAATCATTAGCTTTTCCAGTTCTCCAGGGGAATGCCCACCCTACATTAAAAGCTTTGTTGAGATTGGTGCAGGTTATGAGTCAACCTCAAATTTTCCGTCTCACCCCTCCCTGGTAAGGCAGGAGGGGTATTTTATTGTAAAACTTGTGAATATTTTTGATGCGATCGCTATTCTATCGTTTGTCTCGATGCTTTGATCCCTTAGCTCTGCTAAAATAACCTTATACTGTTGTTTAGAGAAGCTTTATGCCAGAAGTAAGTAGGTTGGGTTTCGTTCCCCAACCTAATGTTATTCATTGGTTAATTGACTTGCTAATTGAAACAAGGCTCTAATAAGATAGAAAAAGTTACTGTAAAATAGTCAAAAGGAAAATTCAATGACGCATGTACAAAATCTGGCGCTAGATAGCATAAAAAATATTTCCATAGAGGAGTTTTTAACCCTGCTGCAACAACAATCAGCGATCGCAGTACAATTTCCTAATGGTGAGTCGCTAGTCGTACAGGTTAAGCCTAAACTCGCGACTTTACCGATATTGGCTGGGTATGTGCCGTCGGGTTGGAAAGATGCTATTTACGAGTATTAACAATGGCTCTAGTCTTTTTGGATGCCGGAATTTTTATTGGTGCTTTATAAAGTGGCGATCCACGCCATGCCGAAGCGCGTCAAATCGTTGAAGGGGCAAGAAAGGGTGAACTTGCTGCTTGTACCTCTGTTGGTGTCTTAAGTGAAGTATATGCTGCTTTAACTTGGAGTGGCGCTCAACCACCTCAGATACCAGAGGTTGCTAGTCATGCTGTTAGTCTTCTGGTAAAAGATCCATCTCAAATTGTAGTTTTGCCAACGAATTTGGCAGCTAGCATCAAAATGCTGGAAATTGCTGCCAATCATCGGCTAACAGCTCGTCGGATTCACGATGCTCGGCACGCTGCTACTGCTTTAGTTGCAGAGGTTAACCAGGTTTACACCTATGATATTGGAGATTGGCGGGTATTTCAGTCTGATGGCATTACCATTGTTGGTCCACCGTCGGTTTTAGCTGGCAATGAGTAATCAGGGAGCGCACTAATAAATTAACCAATCGCACTTATTTAATCACACAACCTATAATAGGTAAGCAAAGTCTACCTCTATTATTAGAATTATTTGGTGTTTGGGGTTGTCCAGAAGAGTTATCCGAATTAGGCAGATTAGGAATTACAGTAAATGAACCGTCAGGATTAATAATAGGAACATTCCGAAATTTTACAGACCGACCACCAGTACCAATTTCCAATAAAATTATTTGAGAAACTGAAACAGGCACTTCGGCGTAATCGATAGTGGTTGCGTAATTTGCATTCTTTGCCATCTGAAAAGTCAATTGAATACCGGACCCGGCGATTCTCTTCCCGACTTGAGTTTTACTTGCAGAATATTCATTGCCACCAGGATCTACTATCTTATTGACACCATTCACACCTAGAGCATATTGTAAATCTTGACTACTACTCAGAGAAAAATTACAACTAACAACATTATTCGGTTTTTTTTTCACAGGATTTTAGTTCCCACGTTACAGAAGAACTTGTTTCTACTTGAGTTGGATACTCCTGAGATTGAGATAAGGCTGGTGCAACAATACCTGCTGAGAATAAACATGCAGTCAAGCTTAACAATCCGATCAGTTTTGTCTTTTTTAACATGATTTACCTTGACAGTGGTAGGGTGATTAATTATCTGACAAAGAAGAACGATCGCGATCTGATCGCGATCGTTCTTCTTTCCGAAAAAAAAGATCCAAAAATTTACCAGATCAATTCCTGTCATCGGTATTCCAAGGAGTGTAACATGATCGCAAATTCCGATTCACCAGCCCTAATCCCTTCCCCAGCCGAAATTTCCAAAGCCCTCCAAGCCGGATCATCCCTCGCAGGCGCTAACTTACAGGGTATAGATTTGAGTGGAGTCGATTTGTATCAAGTCAATTTCAGCGGCGCTAACCTCAGTCAAGGTAATCTCAGTAAAGCTATCTTAACCAGAGCTAATTTGAGCGGCGCTATATTACAGAATATTAATCTCAGTGGCGTTGATTTGCGGGGGGCTGACTTAAGTAATACTGATTTAACTGGGGCGAATTTGCAGGGTGCATATTTAAACCGAGGAGATTTACAAGGGGCGAATCTCAAAGGAGCAAATTTAACTGATGCTAAATTGCAATTATCTCGTTACGATAGTTATACTATTTGGCCGGAAGATTATCCCTACAAAAGTTCAGGAGGAGTTGGTCCCGGTGCGAGTTTAAATGGCGCATTTCTGAATACCGCTCATTTGCGAGGGGCGGATTTACAAAAGGCTAACTTTTTAGGCGCATATCTCAGTGGTGCAGATTTAACAGGGGCTAATTTAGCTGGGGCGAGTTTTAGTGGTGCGAATTTGCGACGAGCATTTTTGACTGGTGCTTACTTACAGAATGCCCGATTTAATGGGGCGGAGTTACAAGATGTAGACTTTCGGGCTGCGGATTTAACTGGGGCTGAATTTAATAATATTCAGAGTATTGCTGGGGCTGATTTTGGTCAAGTGATGGGGTTAAGTGAGGAGATGAGAGGAATTTTATTGGGGCATCCGATGATGGAATTGGATACTTTTAATTCCTTTACTCGCCGCACTACGAGGGAAAGTTTAAGTTGCTAGCTCGAAAAACCTAACCCCCCAGCCCCCTTCCCTGCAAGGGAAGGGGGAGAAAGGGAAGAGGGAGAAAGGGAAGGGGGAGCCAAAATCTTGCTCCCCTCTCCTCTTAGGGGAGGGGTTGGGGGAGGGGTCAAACTTTTTATCGCAACCACTCGATATCAAGCAATTGAGCAAGTGAGTAAGGGCATTCTGAGGGAAAACTGACAGAATTTTTAGTCTTAATTTTCACAAATCCCAACGCATCTTTATAGATAGAATGTAATTCTGAATCTAAATAATTGCGAAGATTAGTTGTAAGTTTTCTTTTCAATTGAATTCTAAAGCTATAGATTTCTCCTTGCCAATGAACGTCATTATATTCTGATTCATTCGTCCAATATTGAAGTAATAATAAATGACGGACGATCTGTTCTAAAAGGCTAGCTACACTATTCTTCTTTTCCTTACCCAAATCCTCTAGCTCCTCAATTAAATTCTCTAAATCTAGCTCTAGGAATTGGCGATTTTTAAGCAATTCAACTGTTTCTTCTAGCCATTGCGCATCATCAAGTTCATAGATTTTTTTTAAATCAGTAACACTCATAAGCTGTACTTCATCTAAATTACCTATTGTCATGACAGAACGAATTATTAGCAGTGAATGGGGCTAAAATAGCTTACACTACACCTTCCAATGCTGCTCCTACAACTCGATGATCCGCATCATTTCTCAACTCACTTAACGCTATTTTCGCTTCAGATTCTTCAAATCCTTTCAACCCACGAGCGACTCGCAGCCGAATACGCCATTCTTCTTCATTTTTAAGGGCGAGAATTTGCTGCAATGCTTCACTATGTTTAGTAGAATTAGCGAGACTAGCAAATCCATCAATTACCGCTTCCCGCACTGAGAAATCTTCCCCAACTAACCCACAAACACAAACATCAAAGATTTCTTCAGGACAAGGTAATTCCATCAAAGCTGCTAAAATACTACGGCGTACCAGCCATTGATCGTCTTGGTGAAATGCCATAACTAAATGAGACGCAGCTACTTTACCAAATAGAGATAGGGAATTGGCGGCTTCAGCTCGTACATTGGGATCTCGATCGAATTTCATCAATTGGAGCAAAGCCGCAAAAGATTCTGCTGTCTGCTGCTTACCCAATCCCATCGCCACAAAAGATCGCACCAAAAAATCTCGCTCTTGTAATTGGCTAGTCAGTAGAGGAACCGCTACTTCTGAATTGTATTCTTTTAGTGCTGCGATCGCTTTAAGGCGATCCTTAGAATCTGCACTTTTCAGGGTAGTCTCGATTTGATAGATGTCCATTATACTTCTCCAAAAAAATTGAACTTTCCATATATAAGTAGGGGTGAAGCATAAGGGCGATAATTTATGTTGAAAACGCTATATATACAGTCCAAATGCTTCACCCTCTCCAGGATTTCTAAACACGCCCTAGGCGATAGTTTATTTCTTCGATGTATCTACTGAGAGTCCCGCATCTGCTCCAATTCGGTGCGGATAGCCGCAATTTGTGCTGTCAATTCCTCAATCTCCTGTTGCGTATTCTGAGAAGCAGCAGGAGTTGGGGTATCTCTTGGTGTTTCTGTTGCCCCTGGATTTCCTGAATTCCCTTGTCGCTGCAACATCTGATCAATAAAATTTCGAGCCTCTTGCTCAGTTGTTTCCCCTTTTTGCGCCCATTCAGTCACCTTTTGACTGAGATCTGATCTGATTTGTGAAAGGTTTTCTTCTCGTTTTTGAGAGTCTTGCAGGATTTCGACGAGGGATGCCGTTGCTCCCAAGGAGACACGAAAGCCAGTTTGTAATAATTCTACGAGATTGTTAGAGTTCATGGAAGTTAAGTCCCGCTATTGGTG
>NZ_JAMZMM010000379.1 GCF_024178385.1 Limnofasciculus baicalensis BBK-W-15
GGATCAGAGGATCGGGGGAGCTGGGGGCAGCTTTGTTAGAAGGTAATAATTTGCAGGAGGTGCAGGAGTCTCTGAATTCCTGATGCCCAGGAAGTTTTACAATATGCAAGAGACTTGTACAAGGCTCAAGGAAACTTGGAGTCAATAACTCGCCGTCAACCCGATTAGGGTATGACGGGAGCTTGTAAGAAAGCTCTAACTTGACCAGACTAAGTTCTTTGAGAAGCTACTAGAGAGAACTTTCAGATCTGATCTTGAGTATAATTAATTGTGAATATTGACTGGGAGTGTAACTCTGTCTAAGATAATAAGTAAATTTTTTTTGACCTGCTAAAGATTAAAATGCCTCACTGTTGTTTGATGATTATTAGGATGGGAACCTCTTGAAACCAGATTAGGTGGATAGAATGAGACGTAAGGTGGGCAATGTCCATCATACGAAAGGTAATCCAAGCTACAGTAAGATTGTTGAGATTGCTGATCTTACTGGCTTACAGGCTACCAATGACTTTATTTATGTCCACCTACTTAAACACTGCTATATTTTGGCTAGAGAACATCTACTAAATTATCGGGGTAAGAGAATGCAAAAAAATTATTCTGTGGGTAGTCTGGATCTCCGCGCTCCACTGATTGCGAAGCTTCGTCGGGGGCTAGGAATAGGTTGGCTTCGGGTAATCACCTTGGTTTTCCTAGATACCCTGATGCTGTCTTTGGCATGGATTGTTGCTGAGAAAATAGGGACACCTACTCGTTCATTTAATCTGCTATGGAATGCCTCGGAAAAGCCAAATGGTTTACTGCTACCCATTTTAATTATTAATCTGGGAATCTTAGCAGCTTCAGGACTCTATGGCACAGATGATAGACGGCGCAGTTTTTTGAATCTGATCAAATCAATCATATTGAGTCAGATTGTTTTACTGAATATTGCCTTTTTCTACGGCACAGATCGAGTTGTATCCCGCTCTGCCTTTTTAATTGCTTGGTTACTGTCTCTCATTTTTGTTTTCAGCGAACGTTTACTGCTTCATCTTGCCATCGTGAGCCAACGTTCTCATGGAAGCTGGCGTCAAGCTATATTTATAATTGGAGAACCAAAGGATATTGAAAAAGCTCGAACCAGACTGGATAAAGCTGCCCAATTTGATATTAGAGGGGAAGTGGACTTAGCTGTACGGAATAACCCTGAAGAATGGGCTAATACTTTGGAAAATATCCAAAAATTAGGAGTCAGTGAAGTCTTTATTTGTTCTTGGCACGCTGTTACCGATCCAATTTTTCTGTTTTGGGAATTGAAAAATGTGGGGATAGATTTACGGGTTCTACCCCTTGGCTTAGACTTGCCGAGTCAGTGGTCCGAAATCAAAATGATTGATGGTTTTACAACAATTAGGTTCCGTTCTCCGCCAATTGTTGGTAGTGATTTTTGGATTAAACGCTGCTTTGATATCCTGGCATCAGGATTCGCTTTGATCCTGATTAGTCCTCTGCTTTTATTGATTGCTACGATCATCAAGATTGACTCCATTGGACCAGTATTTTATAAGCAGGAACGTGTGGGATTGAAGGGGCGTAGGTTCAAGGTTTGGAAGTTTAGAACTATGGTGATCAATGCGGCTGATTTCCAACAGGAATTAGAGGGGAAAAATGAAATGAAGGGAGGGGTGTTGTTTAAAATGAAGAATGACCCCCGGATTACTGATGTTGGTAAATTTCTCCGCCGTTATAGTCTTGATGAATTACCCCAACTGATTAATGTTTTGTGTGGCACGATGAGTTTGGTTGGTCCTCGTCCTCTCCCTGTCAGAGATGTGGAAAGATTTTCGGAACATCATCAAATTCGTCACGAAGTTTTGCCGGGAATTACTGGATTATGGCAAATTTCTGGTCGCTCTGATGTGGGTGAGTCTGAGGATGTTTTTCGGCTGGATATGGCTTATATTCAGAATTGGTCTCTTGCTCTGGATTTCCAGATTTTGCTACAAACAATTAAGGTGGTGTTCAATTCAGAAGGGGCTTATTAATTTGATTGTTGGTTGTTGGTTGTTGGTTATTGGTTATTGGTTGTTGGTGGTGGACAATTGGCTCTAAGCCCCTTGTTATTATAGCGGTTCTCGGTTGATGAGACAGGTTTTTTTAACGCATAGACGCGCAGCGGCTTCTCGCCAGAGTAGGGACGCAAAGGTAAGCGCAAAGTAACGCGAAGAAGAGAGAGAAATTTTCGGTGTGTTCTACTCATTTAAGAGGTGATATATTTATTGGTTATGGGGAAGAGATATATTATTGCTCATTTGTTGTTAATAAACAACCAATAACATTACTGTTTATCCAATTTCCATAGCTGATCGTCAGGAGTATTGTAAACTAGTTGTAGTTTGTATATTTGCTGTTTTTTTAGTTCTTCGTTCCATTTTGGGGATGGTGTATGCTTGTATAAAAATACATCACTGAATTCATCGGGAATCTGAGGAATGTATGGTTTAACTGCGAATAGGTAATTTAGGTTACAAGTGTAGCATCTTGGCTGTATTATTAGTTTAACTTTTGGTTCTAGTACATAGCTGAAAGTTAGGATATAAGCCATTTGATCGTCACTAATTAATAGGGGGTGGGGAGTTTGATTTATGATGTTAGCTATGGCTGGATTACTAACATTAAGATGCTTATTCCACCAAACTTCTGCTTGAGAGCTGACGGCACAGGATAGAATGCCACAGGATAGTAGGATGATGGTCACAATTTGCCAAGTTTTATGTTCTCTCCACTCCCTCTGTTGGCTAATTTTAGTGGCGAGAAGGTAGGCAATGGCTAGTTGAATACCTAAAATTAAGGGGGTTAAAAATCTCAGTGTTGAACGATTACCTCCGAAAATTAAATCTGGTATAATTAGTGCGATCGCAGGTACGCCAACTAGCGTGACAATAAATAGCCAAGTCCGTTTTGGAGTATGGCGAATCAAAAAATAAAATGAGTAGCTGACTATAATTAATAAGAATAAAATAGCAATGGTAATTGGGATAAGATAGATTAAAGGATCTCGCGATCTAGTGTTAAAATCAATGAAAATTCGAGCTAAAACACCCATTAATGTTTGAATCGATTTTAGTAATGAGTTTTTCTGATTTGCCCAAGATGTGACTTTATGAATTTGGGAGAGACTGGTAATGACAATCCCAAGCCAAGGAATGAAAATGATTAGGGCGGCTAGGGATGCTAATAGATAATAAATAATGGTTTTCGTGAGGCAAAATTTTTCGATAGTTATTATATAAATACCATGTCCAATGGCAACTAATCCGGAAAATAAAAAGGTGTAGAAACTGGTGGTTAGGGTGAGGAAATAAATCAGCCAACTTCTTTTGGTTTTGAGTCGGATTGCTCTTATTAGGGCGGCGTTTGATATTAGGATTGTTACTGTCCACAGGCTATATTGACGGGCTTCTTGGGCGTATAAGACGTGGAAGGGGGATACGGCGAGAATTGCTGCGGCTACCGGGCCAATGTTGGTGGCAGATGGGGCAGCGGATGGGGCAGCGGATGGGGTAGCGGATGTAGCGGATGGAGTAGCAGATGTAGCGGATGTGTTTGTTACGGGTGAGTTAAATAGTTCTTGACATAACCAATATATACTCGGAAATGCTAATAGGCTAATTAAGGCTGGTAGGCTTCTCATGGCGGTGACTGATGTGCCAAACCATTGTGCCCAGAATCTTGCTATTACATAGTAGAGGGGTGGATGTTGTGGGTCTTCTAAGGATAGGCTTTTAATGGTGTCAATGAGGCTTCTTTCTGGGTTGAGGTGTTGATAGTATTGTAAGTCTTGGATGCTAATTATTTTGGGTTGGGAGAATTCTTGGACTATTTCGGTTTCGGTATAACCGGATATCCGCAGTGAGGTGTAGGTTTCGTCAAACCAATAGATTTTGCGATCGAGGTTGGTGAGGCGGAAGAATATGCCTAATATTAATACGGTGATGATGAGGAAACTTAACCAAGTTTTGGGGAGATTCAATCTCTGGATTAGTTGATTTTTAAGCATATATGAGTTTTTGCTTACCTATATTAGGTTATCTTAACTATGAGAGATGCCCTGTGGAGGGATTTTTAGATGTAATTGAGGAAATGAATAATTGGGTAAGCCCTCGCCTGGGTATCCGCTTTGATTTGTCTGGAGATAATTTACAGCTTTATCGTCCTGATGGTAATCCATTTGTCAGTTATGTGGATATTCAAAGACAGTTAGAACAAACTCAGCAAGAGTTAGAACAAACTCAGCAAGAGTTAGAAGAGTCTCAACAACAACTAGAAGAGGAACGGCAAAGGGCAGGGAAATTGGCTGAACGTTTGCGATCGCTTGGTATAGACCCGGAACAAGTATAGCATCTAGAAACCATACTTCTTCAATAAGTATGGTTTCTGTAGCCCCTAAGATATCCCTGGTTCAAAATGGCGATAGAAGTTAGTAAAGAAGCCTTCTGGCGATAACCATTCTTTCCATAGTTTGCGGCATTCATACTGTAAGTCGATAAATTCTTGGGGTGATAGTTTATCGTGGAATTCGGCTATTTTGTCGGCGATTTGTGGTAGTTCTTTTTCGTCTACCAAAATACAGTATTTTTTCCAATCGATGGCGAATTCGTAGGGGAGAATGCAGTCGGTGTCGATGAAGATGGGAATCCGCCCGCAACAGAGGGTTTCGTAGAGGCGGAAGGAGAAGTTTCCTGCGCCGCGACAGCAGAGGATATAGTCGCTTTCGGCTATGTTTTGCACAAATTCTAAACGTGCTTTTGACTTTTGCTCTGTTGATAATTGATGGTTTAAAAAGTTTTTCGTATATTGGGGGAGAAAATTGGTTTTAATTGATGGGTTATCTGTTAAAATATTGATCGCACGTTCCCGTAAAATATGTCCTTTATAGGGGGACACTTTCATTTTGTGATATTTAGTTAACATCGCTCCTTCATAGACAAGAGTTTTCAGCTTTGTTTGCCATGAATCTGATTGAACTAAACCACAGAATCCTACCACAGGCTGGTCGGATTTTTGCCGGATGGGGAGTTGATTGTTAAGATAGTGTTGGACTAAATCTTCACACCAGGCTGGGAAAGCAAATTCTTGGGGCTTTTGTTGGCTGCGGTAGGGTGATTGGCGGAAAATAAAGGCGTTTTTGATGGGAATTTCTTCATCAGAGCAGTCGCCTGAGAAAAATACAATTAAAGGTTTACCCGCTTCCTCAATCTTTTGGGCAAATTCCCTGGCTATAGCTAAGGCAGATTGGTTAATTTTATTGCGCCATAGATATGTCCGGATTTTTAGCCAGTCGTCAGGGAGGATGGCAAAGTCGGCTTCTGCTATGGGAACCATCTCGAAACAGGTGGGCGCGATCGCGCTATAGTTTTCTAAGGCTCTATTCCAGGTAGGCTGTGGGGTTGTTGGGGGTTGTCGCCAAAAGGGAGTGAGGAGGGTATTGGGATTCTCTCCCTTGGATAGGTAGTTTGGATCTGAGAATATTTTTAATTTCATGAAGGGATTCTAGTACAGTTTGGGATAAAGTCTGAACTAAAATCGGTTGGGTTTATAATTTTTAACGAATTGAGATTGCCAATATGGCTCTCTCGTCTTTATGGTGATAACAAAATCTTATTTAACTGTAGGGTGTGTTAGGCACGGGCGATAAATTCA
>NZ_JAMZMM010000380.1 GCF_024178385.1 Limnofasciculus baicalensis BBK-W-15
ACTGGGATAATAATTTCAGTCCATTTTAATGGACTTGAGCTATTAGCCGTAGAATAAATTCTACGGCGGGTATGGACTTAAGCTATGAACCTTTGAATTACAGCGGTTCCCTCTCTTATGAGGTACAGTAGCAGAAATTAACAAACCAATTGCTTAAATGTTGAGGATCAATTAACTGTACCTCATTACTGCGAAAACCGCTGTATTAATATTGCCGCAAGTTGTAGTTGTAGGGTGGGCGCTCCCCGATATAACTCGAAAAGCTGATGATTACGTTAGGGGGGAGTGCCCACCCTACAGTTATTAATATTGCCGCAAGATCTCTGTTATATCACAGACAATTAAAAACGACTCGCCCCTATCAATCCTCCTCAACTCCTAAATTCCCCATAGATGATGACCCAGAAATTTCGATACCAAACAAATGGTAAATTAAAAACAGCCTAAACTTGAGACTATCTCCCACCATGTTACCTAAACCTACAAAAAACTGGACTCCCTCCCACTGGGCAAGCTGGAAACCCTTCGGTATTGGCGAACAATACCCTAATAATTACTGGGAAGTTTTTCGGGCTATTTGGGAAAATCGAGATCATCTACCTTATGCTTGGGATATTTTAAATGAAGGAGTCTGTGATGGTTGTGCTTTAGGTACAACTGGGATGAAAGATTGGACAACTGAAGGTATTCATGTTTGTCATGTCCGATTGCGCTTGTTGCGGATGAATACAATGCCCGAATTTTCACCTTACCTTCTGACATCTATTACTGAAATAAAACGGAAAAAAAGTGCCGAATTGCGGGAAATGGGCAGACTACCTTGCCCGATGATTCGCAAGCGAGGCGAGAAAGGCTTTCGGCGGATCAGTTGGGATGAAGCATTGGCAATAATTAGCGATCGCATTCCTATCTCCCAACCAGATAAATTAGGCGTTTACCTCACTAGTCGTGGCACGGTTAATGAAACCTATTATGCTGCACAAAAAGCAGTCCGCGCTCTCGGTACTAATAATATAGATAATGCGGCCAGAATTTGTCATTCTCCTAGTACCGCTGGATTAAAATCTGCTTTGGGTGTCGCGGCAACTACTTGTTCCTATAAAGACTGGATTGGTACTGATTTATTAGTCTTTATTGGTTCTAATGTTGCCAATAATCAGCCTGTTACTGTGAAATATCTCCACTGGGCAAAGAAAGCAGGTACAAAAATAGTTGTAATTAACACTTATCGAGAACCTGGAATGGAAAGGTATTGGGTTCCTTCCATTCCCGAAAGTGCTTTATTTGGGACTAGGTTTGCTGAAGATTTCTTTTTAGTTAACTTGGGTGGAGATATGGCTTTTCTGAATGGCACTCTCAAACAGATGATCGAACATGATTGGCTCGATCGATCTTTTATTGATAACTATACTACTACTTTTAACGAAGTAAAAACCTCTCTTGACAGCCAATCTTGGGCAGAATTAGAACGTATTTCTGGTGCATCTCGTGAAGATATGTATGCCTTTGCCCAAATGGTAGGAGAAGCTAAAAAAGCTGTATTTGTTTGGAGTATGGGCATTACTCAACATGAATGCGGTGAAGATAATGTTCGTTCCATTATTAACCTAGCACTTAGTAAAGGATTTGTGGGGCGAGAAGGCTGTGGTTTAATGCCAATTCGGGGACACTCTGGCGTGGAAGGTGGTGCGGAAATGGGATGCTATGCTACAGTTTTTCCTGGTGGCAAATCCATTACAGCAGAAAATGCGGCAAAATTAAGCCAACAATGGGGTTTTGATGTCCCCACTTCTCCAGGATTAACTGCGGCGGAAATGATTGATGCGGCCTATAATAGACAGTTAGATGTATTGTTTTCTGTAGGCGGTAATTTTCTGGAAGTTTTGCCACAACCTGACTATGTAGAAGAAGCATTAAAACGAGTACCTCTGCGAGTACATATTGATATTGTTTGTTCCAGTCAGATGTTAGTCGAACCTGCGGATACGGTAATACTTCTCCCTGCTACTACTCGTTATGAAATACCGGGAGGTGTAACAGAAACTAGCACGGAAAGAAGAGTTATTTTTAGTCCAGAAATTCCTGGTAATCGGATTAAGGAAGCCCGCCCAGAATGGGAAGTATTTCTGGAAATAGCAAGGCGGGTGAAGCCAGATTTAGCCGATAAATTACAATTTGAGACTACGGAAGCAATCCGTGATGAAATTGCCAAAGTTATCCCAATCTATGCGGGGATTCAACATTTGAAAGAGGCAGGAGATCAATTCCAATATGGTGGGAACCACCTCTGCTTTGGCTGGAATTTTCCGACACCGGATGGCAAGGCACATTTTTCTGTATTATCTCCATCTGAGAAAGAAGTACCAGAGGGTTATTTCTTTCTGACAACGCGCTGGGGTAAGCAGTTTAATAGTATGGTGCAGGAAAGGAAGGATTCTATTACTGGTGCTAGGCGAGATGCGGTGTTAATTAGTCGGGATGATGCGAAAAAGTTGGAGTTAAAAGAGGGCGATGGAGTATTATTAAAGAACGATTTAGGAGAATTAAAGGGGCGAGTTTATATTGCACCAATGAAACCAGGTAATTTACAGGTACATTGGCCAGAAGTTAATGTTTTATTAGATAAAAATAAGCGTTCTCCTGAAGTGGATATTCCTGATTATAATGCTTTAGTGCGTTTGGAAAAGAGTTAGGGAAAAATTTAGCTTGGGTGGAGGGATGGTGAAACCTAACAAGTCTTAATTGAGTTGGGTTCCCTTACGTCAACCCAACCTACAAATTGATATTTTACTGTACAGCTCACCTTTTATTTAAAGAAATATATCGAAAAGTAACGAAATGTTAAGATTATTCATCAATCCCTAACAAGTCAGGCTAGAATCATAACCTAGTTTAATAAGCCAGATTTATTTGTCTTATTTCTTAATAAATCGAAAAAAAGGTGTCAAATGCGCGTAACACAAAAAGTTCATTGCCCCAATTGCGGCAGTCAAGCCGAAAGACATTATTTCCTAAACACTCAGATAGTCCAAACTCAATGCTCAGTTTGCGATTATTTAATGATTAACTGTTCTAAAACTGGTAAAGTTGTGGAAGCTTATGCCCCTGGTATTTACGCACGTCGTTAGTTAGAGGATATTCTGTCTAGACTTGGCACTTCTATTTCATCTGATTTTTGCGATTGCCCCTCATTGAAATTAACACTTCAGAAACTATAGTAGGGTGCGTTACATAACGCACCCTACAGATAGCCTAACTGCGTAAGTCCTAGACAAATCTAAGAGATAAAGTTTTAATTCAAAATTCAAAAGTCTCTCCCCTATCCGCTCAAGTAGCTCTAGTTTGCCACTAATTCGGGAGTTGTCTCACAATTTGGACGAGCCACCACTCCCGGATACGGCTCTAAGGCAAATTCTCGATCCGGAAAAGTCAATAAATAGCGATCGCAAATTCCTAATATATCACTTTCGCTCTGTGCCAATCGCATCTCCCTTAAAAAAGCTCCGGCTCCGTCAACACTCTGCCCAATAAAGTTAAGATACTTCTTCATATAGTTAGCCCGCATCTTTTCTGGGAGTGTGGGCGCGATTGGAGTTAGACGCAATCGCTCAATGTAGTCGCGCACTTCAGCCAACGTTACCTTAGAAACGGGTTTACCGCTGAAAGATTCGCGGATTTGCTTAAAAATCCAAGGATTTCGGATAGCAGCACGCCCAATCATCACTCCTGCAGCACCTGTATTCTCCAAAACTATCCCTGCTGTTGTGGCAGATGTGACGTTACCATTAGCTAACACCGGGCAATTCACCTGTTGTGTAGCATGGGCAATCAAATCGTAATGGACAGCGCTATGATACTTTTCTTTAACAGTACGGCCATGTAAACTGAGTAAATCGATCTTATGGAGGTTAATTAGATCCAGGATATGCTCAAAGTTAGCTGTATCTTCAAAGCCAATCCGCATTTTAACAGTTAATAGCCCATCAATTGATTCCCTTAAACTTCCCAAAATGCGGTGAATCTTTTCGGGATCTCGCAAAAGTCCACCCCCGACGTTTTTCCGATATATTTTAGGGGCAGGGCATCCCATATTTAGATCGATCCCAGCAACTGGATACTGGTTTAAATCTTTAGCAATTCGTACTAAATCGGGAATACTCTCGCCAATCATCTGGGCGAAAACCGGACAACCTGTAGAATTTTCTGTAATCGAGCGGAGGATATTTTTATCTACGCTAGAATTGGCGTAAACGCGAAAATATTCCGTAAAGAAATAATCGGGACTGCCATAGTCAGCTATAATCCTCATAAATCGCCAGTCAGTTACATCCTGCATGGGCGCAAGGGCTGTCAATTTAAGTCCGGGATATAGAGGAGGAGGAAGTGTAGCGGATTCTGGCATTTATGGGGTTAGTTAGATTGTTCAGAAAAAAATCCGGTTTCTGCGTCACTCTTATAAATATACCATTACTGGACGATCGCGGATATAAGTTCTGTGGTAAGATACACCAGGCAGATCTGATTGGAAATTGATCGCCATCATGTCAACAACATACCCCAAAGAATCAAGAGACTACTAATAAAATGAATAAACCACTAATAACAATTGTTATGCCCGCTTACAAAGCTGAGGAATTTATTCTAGAAGCTTTAATGTCAGTCAAAGCCCAAACTTATACTGAATGGGAACTTATTGTGGTTGAAGATGGCTCTAAAGATTGCACAGAAGAGATTGTTAAAGACTTCGCCAGTAGCCTCGTTGAACGGAATATTCAGTATGTCCATCACTCCCAAAACCAAGGCGTGAGTGCAGCTAGAAATACAGCAATCAAATTAGCTAAAGGAGAATTTTTAGCATTCTTAGATTCCGACGATATCTGGAAAGAATATCATTTAGAATTATCAATCCGTGAGCTGCAATTATCAGGAGCTGATTTAGCTCATAGTGCAATTGAAGTTTTTAACAATAAAACTAGAAAAACGATAATTGTCATAAATCCTAGTGAAGAAGAAATAGCAGATTTTCCAAATAGTTTATTTAAAAGATGTTATGTGCTAATGCCTACAGTAGTAGTCAAAAGAAGCATTTTTCAAAAGTTAGGTTATTTCGATCAAAAAATAAAAATTGCCCAGGATTATGATTATTGGTTAAGAATAGTAGAGGCAGGGTTTAAATTTGTCTATGTACCCGGTATACATGCTCTGTATAGAAAAAATATTACTTCTTTAACTACCGATTTTACAAAGGTTTTAGAAGATCATTGTCTTGTTATCAGAAAGCATTCTAACTTGAAAATTATTCCACGGGAAACCAGAAATTATGCCATATCAAAATATCATGTGGAAGTAGCGCTGCGTAACTTAAAAAACGATCCCAAAAAATCTCTAGAATCTCTACTTTGGACGTTCCAATTTGCCCCTATAAGTTCTTTTAAAGAGTTAGTACGACGACTAGTCGATCCCGAATCTGCCAAAGAATGGATAGATTTTACACTCCCCTCGGATAACGATCAATAGAAGGATATTAAACCTATTATAGTTATAGCAGTCGATGAAGTCGGTTAGGACATTCTAAATTACTGAAACTCTTGATGTCATTTTCTTCTTCCCCTAGCCCCTAGCCCCTAGCC
>NZ_JAMZMM010000381.1 GCF_024178385.1 Limnofasciculus baicalensis BBK-W-15
CATTAATACTATTCAGGTAATAACTAAGCAGAATAAAATAAATACAGAAAATAATTATATATTTCGGACTATACCCAGCATTGATTTTGTTGCAAATTCTCTCTCTCAATACACCATAAAAACGAATCCAAAAACCAGAATAGCCATGTGTTCTGATGTTCAAGCTGTAGACAATGAATCATTTAGAAATCAGTTCACCATTGCGTTATACGCGAATAAGGGCAAGTTTATCGATGATGTAAAATGTAATTTTTCCGATCCTGATTTAAACCCTAGTGCCGTGATATCTCAAGCAATCAAGGCTGGTGCAGATAGCTTGCTATTAGCTCCCCATGTAGACAGAATTAATAAGGCTATCGAGTTAGCAAAAGCTAATCAAGGACAGTTAAAACTGCTAGGATCTCCCTCACTATACACCTCCCAAACATTAGAATTTGGAAAAGGATATGTGAATGGGATGGTGTTAGCAGTACCTTGGTATCCAGGAGCTATTCCAGGCAATTCTTTTCCTAGTAATGCTGCCAAACTTTGGGGAGGATCAGTAAACTGGAGAACAGCGACAGCTTATGATGCAACCCAGGCTATTATTACAGGTTTAGAAAAGAGTAATAGCACTCGTGAGGGGTTACAAAAAGTCCTTTCTAGTAATTGGTTTTCCGTCAATGGCGCGACGGGAAACATTCAGTTTTTACCATCAGGAGATCGCGTTGGTGAAGGCTTTTTAGTTCAAGTTAAACCCACTACCCAACCTGGAAACTATCAGTTTATTCCCTTAAAATAACCATGAAAGTGTCTCTTTAAAATTACATCTGTCATCATTATTAACTGGTGGTTTCAACCCCCTCTACACAAACAAAATCCGGATGGTGCGCGGGTTGAAAAATTTTAGGGTGCGTTAGCGAAGCGTAACGCACCCTACGCCATCGTTATTGCAACTCTGGATATAGATTCCAGTCAGTTTCAACTGACTTTAGCTATGAGACAGAGAATTTATTCTCTGGCGGTTGTTGCCACTGATAGAAGATGTAAATTTAAACAGAAATTTCCCACCTAGATACACAAAAATTTCTATTTGTCAAAGTCAATTTTACCTCACTTCCCTAGTGACTCAAAACTGAGGTAGTAAAACTGAGGCAAATTCAGTACGCTGAGGCTGAGGATTAAAGTCTATCTGCCAAGCTGATTTGTAAATAAATTTTACAAAAACCCAAAATCTTGTATAAAAGGCACGACTTTACCCTGAGTAATATGTAGCAGCTCAAAATTTGCGCAAATCCAGAATATTAGCAATTAAACGCTAAAAATTCTGGAAATCACCAGGAGTCAATCAAATGAAAATAGCTAAGTATTCAAGCTATGTTACCTTACTTTTAGTTGGAACATTTGCCTCTAGCGCCATCGCCCAAACAACCAAACCAGAAACTGAGCAAATCCCAGAGAATCCCCCAAAATTAAACTTAGAAACTGAATCAGTAGATACCTTATCTCCGTTTGTAGTAGGCGCTGAAGCGCCACTAACTCCCTTAATAGCAGAAGATTCAGTACCATCTGATAGTATCCCAGATACTCCACCAACTACCGAAGAAACACCAACTAACCCAGAAACAGAAGAAAAAGACACAAAAACAGATACAGAAACTAATACCTTCAGCGTCAGAGGTGGCATTCGCTACACTACCGAAGGGGCAGGTTATGAAGAAGGATTCACCAGTTTTGAAGGATTCCTTCCCCTATTTCAAACTCCAGGAAAAAACCTCACCTTTGTCGAAGGGCGGTTACTATTGCAAAATAATGGAGATTTAGGAGGAAATGTTGTGTTAGGACAGCGATTTTTCGATGAATCTTCTCACCGAGTTTATGGCGGCTACATCGCTTACGATAATCGCGATACGAGCAAAAACTCCTTTAATCAACTAGGTGTAGGTTTTGAAACTTTAGGAGAAAACTGGGATTTCCGGATTAATGGTTACTTACCTATTGGCGATAACCGTCAGTTATCTTCTGAAAGTTTCCCCAGCATTTTTGGCTTTCAAGGAAATGCTCTATTGCTAAACCGAACTCGCCAATTTGAGTCAGCAGCAACGGGATTTGATGCGGAATTTGGCGGTAAAATAGCACGATTAGGAAAGGGAACTTTGCGCGGTTATGGAGGAGTATACTATATTAATGCCGCAGGTGATGATAGTGCTTTAGGGGTAAAAGGTAGATTGGAAATTCGCCCAACTGATAACCTAAATCTGAATTTATCGATACAGAATGACCGCATTTTTGACACTAGAGTAGTTGCTAGCTTGGGGATTACTTTTCCCGGTACTTCTGCCCGTGGCAATAATGAGGATAAACCGAAAGGATTAGATCGGATGGGGGAGACAGTAGCCCGTCAACATGCGATTCTTGTTCTTCAACAGACGGAACAAGATAAAGTAGCTGCCGTTAATCCAGAAACCAATCAACCGTGGCGATTTCAGCACGTTATTTTGGGTAAAAATGAGGGGAATGGTACGTTTGAATCTCCTTTTGGTAATGTCCAAAATGGACTTGATGCTACTGTATCTGATGGGGACGATATTGTTTACGTGCAGCCCGGTGATGGCTCAGAAATTCCACCATTTGAAATTCCAGATAGAGTGCAAGTTTTATCAACAGCACCAGTGCAAAAATTAGATACAAAACAGGCAGGTACGGTAATTTTACCTCTGTCTGGAAGCGGGCAAATGCCGATTATCGATCCCTTAGTTATCATGGGGAATAGTACCACTATTTCTGGATTTGCAATTATTAATGCGCCTGATGCGGCTATTGTTGGGGAAGGTATTGAGAATGTGACGATTCGAGATAACTTAATTGTCAATTCAGCGGAGGAAGGTATCCGGCTAGAGGAGGTAACTGGGAAAGTTAATATTGTCAACACTACAATTGATACCACTGAAAGTGGGAGTGGTATTTTTATTGACAATTCTTCGGGTGCAGTTGACTTGAGAATTAATAAGACTACGATTACTAATCCTGCACTTAATGGAATTGAGATTAACTTTAGTGGTACGGCTGAAGGAATAGTCAATATCACTGATACTCAGGTTCTCAACAGTGAATTTGCTGGCATAGTCGCCAATCTTGAAGGAAATTCAAATTCTACCATTACTATCGATAAAAATACTGCTTCTGGCGGTGGCTTGGGTATTGTTATCCTCCCGTCTGAATCATCCAGATCAACTGTTACTATTTCCAATAACATAGTTCAGGGTAATCTTTTAGATGGTATTGCCATCTTCTCATCTGATTCATCCACGTCAACCGCAAATATCTTCAATAACACAGCTTCTGGCAATGGTTTAAATGGTACTTCCATCTTCTCATTTGATTCATCCCAATTAACCGCTACTATCGACAACAACACTACTGATAGTAATGGCTTCAATGGCATTTTCATCCTACCGTTTGATTCATCCACATCGAATGTTACTATTTCCCATAACATAGTTCAGGGTAATCTTTTCGATGGTATTGCCATTTTCTCAGTTGATTCATCCACATCAACCGCAAATATCTTCAATAACACGGCTTCCGATAATGGTTTAGATGGCATTAGCAATGAAACAGGAGATAATTCTTTGATGCGCAGCCTAATTCAAGGGAATACCACAAACAATAATGGTCGTTTTGGTATTGAAATAAGTGCCACTGATACTTCCAGCCTATTTGCTGGCGTGCGGTTAAATAATTTGATTGAGAATCCAGGCGAATTGATGCCATTTTTACCATTTGGTTTTGCGGCGCAAACTTTGGATAATTCTACTCTATGTGTCGATTTAAAGGACAATACCAGCTCAAATGGTTTTCTGTTGAATGGCGTTAGTGGAACATTTAATGCTAATGCGTCGGGAAATAATTCTGATGTTTCCCAGTCAGGTGTTGTTAATCCTTTGGGCACTTGTCCAGTGCCTTAATTGAATATAAATTAGGCACCTACAATACAGTAGTAGGGAGCGCTATGCTACGCCAACGCTCCCGGAACTATTGCCTAGTTGGGAAGTGAGAATTACCGAATTATAGCCTCCCATCTTTACAGAAGAAGAAACCTAACTATTCAATCCCTGTTTTCCAGTAGTTTTAAAATTTTCAATTCTCTTCAATAGTTGGCTCTGGTAAAGGTTGACTATTGTTACTAGGTAGATCTGGCTGATTTTTTGGATCTGGTTTTGGCGGTAGTGGCGGAGTAAAATTAGCCGCACGTCTGGGTATTTGTGGGGGTGTTCGGAATGCGGAAAATGGGAAAAAAGTTTGAAATTCAGACAATCGATTTTCAGTAGATTCTGGTGTCAATTCCCACAAACTTTCGTAATAAAAGAAAGCTGCACCTAAGCCATATTCTTGGACTGCTCGTACCTGAGATTCAATTTGCTCAATTGCAACTGGGCGATTTCTCAAGCCAGCCATAATCCCCACTCCTGTAGGAATTCTTTCCTGTGCTTCCTGCATTTCTGGACGATTAATTTTGCTCATAAATGATTTTACATCGGGATGATAAACTTGTACTATTAGCTCGTCTGCAATATCTAAGCGCACCCAATTCAGCCAATCTTGGAGGTGATTTTTGTAAGCAAATTCATAGTAATTGGGAGAAATTGAGAAAATGGCATTGGGTTTTACTGCTTTTACGGCTTGATTTAGTTGCGACATGAATGCCGTAATTTTATTAGCTCGCCATGCAACCCAATCTGGATCTTTAAAATCTGTTGGCGGAGCTTTTGTGGTTTCTTTGGTATACAAAGCTACTGTGTAGGGATCGTAGCCAAATTCAGATGGCAAACTCATGTGATCGTCAAATTGGATGCCATCAGCATTGTATTTAGTAACTACTTCTAGTACTAATTCGGTAATGAATTGCTGTACTTCTGGATGAAAAGGATTGAGCCAAACTACTTCGCCACCAGCACTGTTTGATGTTTGGCTACCGTCTTGTTTTTCTGTAAGCCATTCTGGATTATTTAATGCTAATTCTGAGGTGGTAGGAGCCATAAAACCAAACTCAAACCAAGGAATTACAAGCAATCCTTGGCGGTGAGATTGAGCCATTAAATCTGCCAACATATCTTGTCCTTCCAAGCCTCTGTAAACAAAAGGTTGAATATTTCTTCGCTGGGCTACAGGACTAGGATACATGACATAGCCAGAATTCCAAACTACGGGATAAATAGTGTTGAAATTTAACTGTTTGAGTTTCCTGACAGCATCTGCTACTTTACTCCTATCTCTGAGGATATCTTTGTCATTTGTTGTCATCCAAACTCCACGAATTTCCTGACGGGGTTGTTGGGCGATCGCCGAAATCAAATTATTCCCCTGGACTGCTATAATAAATGAGATGGCAAACAGAAGTGGGAGAATAGTTTTAATCGAGCGCTGCCAACCGCGAGTAATTATCTGTAATGTCATATTATTGAATGGTGAGTTATCTATTGAAACACACCCCGGGATCATTTGCTGATAAAATTTACTAGTTATATAGTCTATAACTATTTATGGCGATCTGCGATCGCAATATTAAAAGTCAAATGCGATGTTGAGCGCTATCAGGAGATCGTCCCTTGGCAGGTATACTATATAGAGATTTTCATGTCCTAAAT
>NZ_JAMZMM010000382.1 GCF_024178385.1 Limnofasciculus baicalensis BBK-W-15
GGAGGGAGTAGGTGTCACTACTCTACTACCCAGAATTATGAAGTTATTAACTCATCAACTATAGATGGATGCCCATAGAGGTTACTTTTGCGCCCTTGGCAGCGAATAGGTGGTTCCCGGCCAAACCTCAAGGTTGCTGCTTGAAGAGTATTGTGCAATGACGAACAAGGGTAATGTGAGGGTTAAAAAAGCTATTACCGTACCTAGAATTTCTGCCCACCTATGAGGGTTAGAGTCAGAAGTATTGGCAGATGAACCACTGGATGCCATAAATAAGTTGTAATTGGAACTCGGTCAATTGACGTTAATCAGTTAGGAAGAAATTGTCAACCCAACACCTTATATCTTAACGATTTTTCCTGAAAAATGCTTTATATCCACTGGAAGACAAAAAAACCGCCTCTAGCAATAGGGCAGCTTCCTTAAGCAATGGTCGGGTGGTATCAGATTATCTTATGGATTGGCGATCGGATTGCCGCAAATTTTACAAAAAGAAGTAGTTATTGGTTATTGGTTATTTGTGATTAGACATCTCCAGAAATGAGGTTTTCACCTAGACAGGGTAAGGGTTTCAGATTCTATTTTGGAGATGTCTAATTAAAAGTTAAAACGGACTTCGTCCCGCAACGCTCTCCAAAACTCTCTCACCCACTCGCCACTCGCCACTCCCCACTCCCCATCACCTAACGGGCATAAGCCTTCATCGGTTCTTTAATGAAGCGAATGTAAAGATGTTTAAAGGTAGATCTGAGTACGCGAGGCATTCCAAAGTCAATTGGCATGAGGGCATCTGGCAATTTCCAATCTAGTATCTTTAAATCCTCTGGTTTCAGGTGAGGAAATTCAATAGTGTCTATATTTGGACTTAATCCTAATTTCAGTGCTGCTGCTAGAGTGGGGACTTGAGTTGGATCGAGATTGAGGATTTCCACCATAGCACGATCTAGTGCAAATACATCGCTTGATGCCCCTAATACATTCAATTGTCGGGGTTCACCGCCACTTGGTCCATTGCCTTCGTGACCAATAATTCCATCGACAATTGTTAATTGTGGGTTAATTGCTCGTGCTGTTTCTACTAACATTTCACCGAAGCGAAGGGCATCTTTTCCGGCTTCCATGTGCCACCAGGCTTTCATTTTACCAGGGACGCAGCCAAATAAGTTTTTGACACCGAGGGTGAGGGTCAACTGGGCATGAGATTTTACCTTGGGTAGATTAATCACTACATCGGCATCCATTGCTTCTTTACAGAGGCGCAAGTGGTTAAAGTTATTGCTAAGTGTTTGGTAACGATGACCGTGAAATTCGACGATGGGTATATTTAGTTCTTCCATCATCGGTAAATAACCATTCGCAGCAGCGACACCTCTAGCACTACCAAAAGCTGGGCTATCTCCTAAAAATGGTTTCCCGCCTACTTCTTGTACTAGTTGAGCAACACAGTAAACAATCTCACCACGGGTGATACATTCTTTTCCAGGACGTGCTGCCGTGAGAAGATTGGGTTTAAGGAGAACGCGATCGCCGCCTTTGACAAAAGCGCCTATTCCTCCTAGCGGTTGCAGTAGGGTTTCTAAAGAGGATCTGAGTTTTTGGCGGGAGTAGGAATCGGCGCGAATTAAACTAACTGTAGACATAATTGATTAGGGGTTAGGGGCTTTCTTGCTAGGGGCTAACTGATTTAAAGTTTAACTCCACGACTTAGGGCTGTGACACGTTGAGCGTCGGAAAAGACTCCCAATCCTTGGATTTCGGGAATTGGTGGTTTGACTTCCACTTTAAGTACTTGAGCTGTAAATACTAAAACTGTTTGATCTATAAGATGGAGTGCCACCCAAGGTTGGCTAAGTAAGTCTGGTAGTTGTTGGGCGAAGGCTTCTGGCGTGATGGGAAGATCGAAGGATTCGGTTTCGCCGTTGACGTAATGAAAGGTGATTTCTGTGAAGCTATCCTGACTTTCCATTGGTGTATCTTTGATTGGACTGGTGGCTAATATGTCATACTCGCATTTAACTATAGCGGTTTTCAGACGTGTTTTGCTATGTTTTGCGATACTATTACGCGATCGCGAAGCGCTGCGGCAAGGAGATCGCTATCTGTTGCTCAAGGGATTAGAACTCGCCATGAGCCATCTAAAAGCAGCAGGTGCTAGTACTATTTCCTGAAATAGAATAACCCCTCCCCCCACAAAAAGACAAGATTAATAAATCTTACTCCCCCTTCCCTAGTAGGGAAGGGGCTGGGGGGTTAGGTTTTAGGAAGTTCACTCATTTTCTCTAAATCTAAAACCGTGGCTAATTCCGACTCACTCATTAACCCCCTATCTAATACAATTTGCCGTAAAGATTTACCAGTTTCCAGGGATTCTTTAGCAACTGCTGCCGCATTCAAATAACCAATATGAGGATTAAGTGCAGTAACCAGAGCCAGACTCCCTTCCCCATAACTCAAACAGCGATCGCGATTTGCCGTAATTCCCTCCAAACACTTCTTAGTTAAGGCTGATAAGGTATTACCTAAAATTTCAATACTGTGAATCAGATTATAAGCAATCAGCGGCATCATCACATTTAATTCCAATTGTCCAGCTTGGGCAGCTAATGCGATCGCATTATCGTACCCCATCACCTGAAAGCATACCATGGAGGTCATTTCCGCCATCACGGGATTGTATTTCCCCGGCATAATTGAAGATCCTGGTTGCACTGGCGGCAATTGAATTTCCTTAAAACCAGTTTTTGGTCCTGAATCCATCAGCCGCAAATCGTGGGATATTTTTACACAATCTTGGGCTAAATTACGCAAACTTCCAGATACATTTACAAAGGGAGCCATACTCTGCATTGCTGCCATCAAATGGGGAGAAATTCGCAGGGGTTCACCAATTAATTCTGAGAGAATTTTGACAACTTCTTGGCGATATTGGGGATGAGTATTTAATCCCGTACCAGCCGCAGAACCTCCTATACCCAATACCTGCAAATCCTCGGCTGCCCGTTCAATTCTACCAGTATGATCTGTGAGAATTTGTGCCCAAGCTCGGAAATTTTCTCCTAGTCTAACAGGTACGGCATCTTGTAAATGAGTTCTACCAGATCTGACGATATCTTGAAATTCATCTGCTTTATTATCCAGTACAGCAATTGCATCAGATAATGCCGGATAAAGGGTATGTTCCAGGGCAAGTAATCCACCAATCCGAATAGCTGTGGGAATTACATCATTAGTAGATTGTCCATAATTAACATGGTCATTTGGGCTAACTCTTGTATAATTTCCCTTCTCATCTCCCAGGATTTCCAATGCGCGATTTGCCAGGACTTCATTAACATTCATGTGATGGGAAGTTCCCGCCCCAGCTTGATAAATATCCACCACAAACTGATCGCGCAATTGTCCTTTGAGAACTTCATCAGCGGCTTGAATAATCGCATTACTGATATCTTGAGGAATACAGCCAAGATTACTATTTGCGATCGCAGTCGCTTTTTTAATTAAAACACAAGCGTCTATATATGTGGGTAAAGGTTTAATGCCACTAATAGGAAAATTTGCGATCGCTCTTAGTGTTTGAATACCGTAGTAAGCATGACTGGGGATTTCTTTTTCTCCCATTGAATCCCGTTCAATCCGGTAATCTGTCTTTGTTGCTGGAATCATTTAATTTATTGTTAATTTCCTGGTAATGGTAGTTGTGATTTTCCCGGAATAGTACCATAAGGTTGATTTACTGGTAATTTTTCTGGAATAGTACCAGAAGATTGAGTACCTGGTAATGGCGCTTGCGATTGTCCCGGATTAACTCCAGAAGGTAATTGTTGCTGAGGATAGGGGTTAACTGTACCATCTGGATTAGCGGGAATTTGACCTGGGTAAGGAGTATAGCCGGGGACTCCAGTCGGAGGGACAGTAGAATTAGGAGCAGTAGGATTAGTAGAGTTAGGATTAGGAGTTTGGGGAGCTACTTTGGGCAGGGTAGCTAACGCCACGCGATTGCCTCCTACTTCCCTAAGCACGTCCAACACCTGGACTACATCATTGTAACTGGCAGTAGGAGAGGCGTATAATGCAATTAAAGGTTGATAATTCTGTGAAGTGTGGGCGGCTTGCAGTTTTGCCTTTAACTCATCTTTAGTTTTCACAGGCTCTTTTTCCACAAAAACTTGACCCAAATCGTTAAGACTCACCATGATAATCTTCTGTCCCTGTGGTGTTCCCGTACTGGCTTTGGGTAAATCGACACTAATTGCTTGCTGACGGGCAAAACCCACTGCTGCTAAGATGAAAAACGTCAGAATACAAAAAATAACATCAATTAGGGGAACAATCTCAATTCGCACTTCTTCGGTTTGGGTTTCAATCCGTAGCTGAAGTGGACGAGGTGCAACAGAAGCAAGAGACGAACGAGCTTTTTTCTTCATAAATTTGTCATTGGTGGTTGGTTGTTGGTGGTTGGTTGTTGGTGGTTGGTTATTGGTGATTGGTTGCGAACAAATGACAAATAACAAACAACCAACAACAAACAACCAAGAACAACTAGAACTGACTTGAGTCAGTTGAGTCAGTTAGATCAGAATCATCTAATATGTTGTTGCCAATCTCTGGCTTATTCTGAGAAATATCAGATGTCAAGTTAGAAATATCTGATTTCTGGTCGGGAAGCTCTGACTTATTATAGTTCTCAGTGCGATCTCCTTGCAGCAGCGGTTTGCGATCGGCTTTGCCAGTGCCCCAAGGCTCATCACTTTGCAGCAGCGGTTTGCGATCGGCTTTGCCAGTGCCCCAAGGCTCATCACTTTGCAGCAGCGGTTTGCGATCGGCTTTGGTAGTGCCCCAAGGCTCATCACTTTCCTCGCCTTGCAACCAATCTTGGCGATAGAGTAACTCCAACTCACTGCCAGCTTTACGGAAAAGTCTGATTTGGTTAAACCAAAAGGCTTGAAATAGGCGATAGAATACCAGACTGGTAATAGCTACAACTAATCCTGATGCCGTGCTAATCAGAGCTTCGCCAATCCCCAGGGATACTCCAGCGGTGGCAGATGTACCCAAATCGGCAATTGTAATTGAACCCAAGGAGCGAATCAAGCCCAAAACCGTACCTAGCAATCCTAGGAGGGGGGATAGGGCAATGACAGCTTCTAGGAGCTTGTCCCCCCGCCGCATCGCCGCCAACTCATCGTCAGCCGCCGCCTCTAAAGCCAGCCGAAATAATTCTGGATCGGGTTGAGCTAATCTTAGGGGAGCATATAAGTAGCGACCAATTGGCTGTCGTCTTGACTTGAGAGCAACTTCTCGCGCCACTTGCCAGTTACTGGTGGCTCCATCTAGCACCCGATTGATGATTTCTTTTTCCCCCAACAAGATGCTTGCCCAAAACCAGAGTCGCTCCAAGATTGTGCCCACAGCAAGGATAGATAAGCCCAACAGGGGCCACATCGCTATTCCACCCTTCTCAAATATTTCTGAAATATCCACAGTTTCCGATTATCCTCCGTCTATCGATTCGCACAATTGGTTTTGTAAAGTGCAAGCCACTCCAATTCTAGGGATTTCCTGCCGTTTGCCAACAGTCTGAACTTATTTTCGCTGCTGGGTTGATTCTTTCGGGAGAAGAGAGGCT
>NZ_JAMZMM010000046.1 GCF_024178385.1 Limnofasciculus baicalensis BBK-W-15
CCCCACACCCCACCCTCACGAAAAGACTTTTTCAGCAAACCCTAGTTACAAGTGAGAGTATGGTACAGTTAGCCAGAATTCGATAGCATTCCAGTATTTGTAAATACACTCTTGAGCGCCGCACTATATTTGATGTAATTTTCATTCCTTACAGTGGATTTCACTTCAATGAGATACACCCAGAAACTATGACGTTTTTGACAGATGATTTCAGGTGTACTTCACATTGGCTCCAAGCTGCTGTAATTGACTTCAAGGATACACTACTGATGAAGAAGAACATCGCCACCTTATCGCGGTAGCGCCAAATGGTTTATTCTCGCGGTAGCGCTAAATGGTTTATTCTCGCGGTAAGTTAATGGAAGTTGTCTCAAAAAAATGTATCAATCGTCGGTGACTGATTTGTTGCCATTTAACTCTAGCTGGAGTTTTTTTACAGTCTTGTAAACTTCGGAGACCACAGAAATAGCTTCACTTACATTGGGGATGTGCTGTCCGGATGCTATTGCTGTGTTCATCGCCCTCAATAGCTGATTGAGATTCACACCAATTCTGCCCAATTCAATGGCAGTGTGACGATTAACTTCTGGTTGGATTGGTGTGATGGTCCTCCGTTCCACACAGCGACGGATCTCGTTTAAGCTTAATCCTGCTGAGGTAGCTTTAGCTCCCCAACGAACTTTTTCCTCTGGAGTTAACTTTAATTCGTGTCTGATAGTGCGAATTTTGCTCCGAGCCATATTGAATACTGTTTCGATTTGAGAAAGTCTATATTTACCATCTTGCCTCGCAGAGCAAGCCTGTCCACTAACATCGTCCAGATGTTAGTAAATCCGGTACGGATGTGGACTTGGCTTGCTCCCTAATATTGGGGATGATTATTGATAGGATATCTCAACAGTATATACCCATCCCAGGATTAGATAAAAGTTTGATTGGGGCTGATTTTTCGTTTGAGGGAGCAATTTTTCAAGGCCTTAAGTGTTGCGTTTTGTAAAATTAATAGGCTTTCGAGAGGGATTAAGTGTTGCGTTTTGTAAAATTAATAGGCTTTCGAGAGGGATTAAGTGTTGCGTTTTGTAAAATTAATGGGCTTTCGAGCGGGATTAACTGTTGCGTTTTGTAACTTTAATCAGCTTTTTCCGGCTTATTAAAGATTTACACTCATAGAAATAAAAAGTCAAGACCATTACTCTGTATAGCTTTTGTCGTTTACCCTCAGTTGTCCCTCGCTTATGAGAGACCAATATACCGATGGGGTGGGGAATTGCTATCATGGCTAATAGTTCAATGGCTCCGAAAAAAAACCTGAAAAAACTTGAAAAACAAGGAATAAACAAGGAATAAACAAGGAACAATTAAGGATTGCTTGAACGGTCACTCCGGCTTTTTGTTAGTATCTATTCTCAGTAAATCGCCCAATTTATAGTAATTTTGGCTGGTTGTTTAATAAAATCATTGGGTTATCCTTGTTCTTGACTTGTTCTTGACTTGTTCTTGACTTGTAGTATTTTTGTTCTTAAATAAAGGCATTTTTGATGAAAAGAAAATCCTGACTACTTGATGTAATAATTGAGTTGGACTGCTTCGGTATAGTTTAAATTAATAATCAAGGGCGGTCAAGAGTAGGTATTGACTAGGGACTAACTAGGTATTGTCTAGGGATTGTCTAGGGATTTTATCGTCCGCCTTGAGCGGGGGTTATTGATAGCTATATGCAATAGATAGCTAAAAAATGCCGTAATTTTAGGCGATTGTCTCGGCAAGAATCTATTGTATCCCTGTACCGTACCTATACTATTGGGACTTAAACAAAAATCAAGCCCAAACAAAGCCCAAACTCTTTTTGTAAGCAGTAAACACGTCCCAATTTTGATTGAGCCACAAGACAAATCGATAAGATATGGCTGTCCGAAAGGCAGACAAAGCTTCTGCAAAAGTCTTTAAAGGTTTTGTCGCCCACTTTCTTCTTAATCCTCCTGTTAAGCTGTGCCAAAGGATAAAAGTGTACGCACAAAACACCAGGATAAAATGTTTCATCAGACTTTTAGCATCTCTGACTTGATATTCTTTCAACCCTAACCATCCCTTAGCTTCCCGATAGAACACTTCCACCCAATTTCTTTGAGAATAGGTGTAGACAAACCATTCTTCTGTGGCGTGTTCTGAGTCCACATTTGTGATAAAGTAGTTGATATCACTGGCATCATTAAAGTTTTTTGCATTCATGACGATGGCAATTTTTCTTTTTTCTGATTGCCCTGGGAGTTCTACTTGTTGGGTGGCTACCCACACCTGTTTCGGTTTATCTAGCTTCAGTTCTATTTGGGTAAATTCTTCTGACGACAACGACTCTGCCCATTTGTCCACTCGGATTTCTGAAGAGAGAAAAGTCCGGTTTTTCGATTCTGACTTTCCGGTTCTTGGCTATTCCTCCTAGATACTTTAGTTGTCTGTTTTCCAGTTCTTTGAGAAAGGTCGTGTTATTCCCATACCCCGCATCAATTAGTACGATTCCCGGTCGCTCTCCTCTGGCTAAACTCCGGTCTATTAAACTTAAAGCTAACTGGGGTTTTTTCACAAATTCTTTGTCTTGCTTCCCAGAGGGTAAAGACTGAGCATTCCGGTATAACTCTAGATCTAAGGGTAAACTTTTTGTCCCATCATACAGATGTGTGGTTACTACCACGATCCCATTGTCGGTTTTCCCGATTTCTCCGATATACTGCCGACCAACTCCCGCTGTAAAATTACCACTTTTTCTATGCCCTGAGTCATCAATAATTAGACTAAATCCTCGGGCAATCCGAGTTTGACTGCACTGATTCATCACCATTAGGCGACGGGTGTTGATGTCCCGATCCGACCAAGGTGCTTCTGTCAGAAAATGGTGTAATCGGTGATATTTCACTCCCACGGCGTTTCCAGCCATTTGAGAGAGTTTTTTTCGCTCACTTTCTCCCAATAATCCGCCGATATAGTTCCTAAACTCCCGTTTTTGGGCTTGATGACTTAACAGATCGTCAAAGCGTTTGCACCATCTGTCAAAGCATGGGGGCATCGCTGAGGGTGTAGTTTCTTTCATTGAGTCTTTTTTAACCTGAAACTGCCTCTGTTTAAGTATTATACCCTGTTTTTGCCTTTATATCTGTTTAAGTCCCACTATTCAGATCGTGTGTATGCGATCGCATGTGACAGTTGCGTAAGTCCTGTTGCTTTTTCATAAAAACTCTGAGACAATCAAAATTTATTGTCTGGTGATCATAGACACCTCATGCGCTAATAACATCCATCTAAATGCTACAAAAGATTAATCGTTATACCCACGGCTTTGTTGCGGTTCCAGTGATCCTCGCTTGTCGAGAAAAAGGTCTTTTCGAGCTACTCGCCCATGAAAGTCCTCTCTCCTTGGAGCAAATGGTCAAGCATCTGGGAGCTAACAGCGGACATTTCAAAGTTGCTTTGAGGATGCTCGAATCTTTACATTGGCTTTCTCGAAATGAGCACCTTAAATATTCTCTGACCTCAGAAGCAGCGATTCACAACCAAATTCCGGAAGACGTTCTCCAGTTGTACCACCTACCAATTGAGTCTTATTTACAAGGAAAACAAGGAAAGTTGCTTGGAAGATGGATTGATCGTTCTTGCCAACTGTGGAATCTGGATAATCCCTTAATAGCAGATTTTTTAGATGGACTCCTGCTGATCCCACTCCTGCTGACACTCCACAAACACAACTTGCTCGCATCGGAAGAGAAACCCTTGCTCTCTTCATTAAGCGGAACAGTGCAAGAAGAGTTGGGCAAGTTATTTGTCCACCTTGGCTGGGCTAATCTTAAAGCAGGTCGTCTGACTCTAACCGAAGTCGGTCGATTTATGGGGGAGCGAGCCTTGAATACCGCCATAGTGGCTTCCTACACCCCTATGTTGTCTCGCATTCATGATGTACTGTTTGGCGATTGTCTTTCAGTATTCCAAAGAGATGCTTCCGGTCACGAAAGCCACATTGATCGTACCCTCAACGTGATGGGGAGTGGATTTCAACACCAGAAATATTTTGCCGATTTAGAAGAAAGTATCCTCTCAGTATTCAATCAGTTGCCATTGGCAGAACAACCCAAATACATTACTGATATGGGATGTGGCGATGGAACTCTCCTGAAGCGAGTCTGGGAAACCATTCGATTCAAGTCTGCTAGGGGAAAAGCGATCGAACAGTATCCCCTGCGTCTTATAGGTGTAGATTATAACGAAGCTTCTTTAACAGCTACCACACGCACCCTTGCTGGCCTTCCCCATTTAGTTTTGCAGGGAGATATTGGGAACCCAGAACAAATGGTGCTTTCTTTAAAGGCTCATGGCATTCACGATCCCGAAAATATCCTGCACATCCGTTCGTTCCTCGACCACGATCGTCCTTTTATTCCTCCCCAGAAAAGGAACGAAGTGGAAGAGCGTACTCACCTACATTACCAAGCGGTCTGTGTCGATGGTCAAGGAGAGCTTATTCCTCCTCATGTTATGGTGCAAAGTTTGGTAGAACACTTAGAACGATGGTCTCAAGTGGTCACTAAGCACGGTTTAATAATTTTGGAAGTCCATTGTTTGGAACCAAGGGTAGTTTATCAGTTTTTAGACAAAACCGAAAACTTGCATTTCGATGCGTTTCAGGGATTTTCTAAGCAGTATCTTGTGGAAGCCGACGTTTTTCTCATGTCTGCGGCAGAAGTAGGTCTATTTCCAAAATTAGAGCTTTCTAAAAGATACCCAAAAACGTTTCCTTTGACTCGCATTACGCTTAATTACTTTGAGAAAAAACCTTACAAAATTCGTCATGCCTATTTGTCAGATTTGCCTGTCTTAGTTAACTTAGAGGTCAAGTGTTGGTCAGAACATTTACAGGCATCTGCTAATGAAATTCGGCGAAGACTTGAGCTAAACCCACAGGGGAATTTAGTGCTCATTATAGAAGATCAAATTATTGGTGCGGTTTATTCCCAAACAATCACCAGCACTGAGGTATTAGAGAATGTAAAATATGAGCAAGTGCCGTCATTACATACTCCCCAAGGGTCAGTTATTCAACTGCTCGCACTAAATATTCTGCCTGAGTTTCAGGCGCGGGGGCTGGGAAATGAATTGCGGGACTTTATGCTCTACTACTGTACCCTGAAAGGCGGCATTGAGAGCGTGGTGGGTGTAACTCGCTGTCGAAATTATGTCAATTATTCCCAAATGCCGATGACGGAGTATTTGAAGCTACACAACGAGCAACGGCAGCTTCTAGATCCGATTGTGGGGTTCCATGTGTCGGGGGGAGCCGAAATTAGGGGAATTATTGCTAATTACCGTCCGGAAGATGCAGAGAATTTCGGCATGGGTATTTTGATTGAATATAACCTGCGCGATAGTGCTTTGCACCCGCTTCGCGATCGCCAACCGCTCTATACCAACTCAGCAATTAGTTCATCAGTACCAACTTTGCCAGCAACATCTGCAACTAAGGAAAACGAAACTGTAGCCGCTCTGGTTAAAGAATGTGTTTTAAAGGTGCTGGGTTCGCAACGGCAAGCAGCTTACGCTCCAGAACAAAAAATGCTGGATATGGGATTAGATTCTTTAGATTTATTAGAACTGCAAACGCTGCTAGAGGAACGTTTAGGGGTGAATCTCTCTGGAACGTTCTTTTTACAAAAGAACACTCCAACTGCCATCATCACTTATTTCCAAAACCAAGTAGTACAAGAGAAACAATCTGAGCTAGCCTCACCTGTTGACTCAGCCAACGAAATCAACACTCTAGAAAACATAGTTAACCAACAAAAAATTCCTCAAGTCACAAGAGTCGTCACAGAACAACAAGGTCGCAAGTTACTAATTGACGGATATTGGGTGATAGACTTTGCTTCTTGCAACTATTTAGGTCTTGACTTGCATCCAAAAGTTAAGGAAGCGATTCCACCAGCTTTGGAAAAATGGGGCGTACATCCAAGCTGGACTCGGCTTGTTGCTTCCCCAGCAATCTATGAAGAGTTAGAGGAAGAATTAGCCAAACTTTTAGGCGTACCTGATGTTTTGGTATTTCCATCTGTAACGCTACTTCAGATGGGAGTTCTCCCGCTATTGACTGGGAATAATGGCGTCATTTTTGGTGACATAGCTGCACATCGTTGTATTTATGAAGCGTGCTGTCTGGCTCAGCACAAAGGAGCGCAGTTCATTCAATATCGACATAACGATTTGAACGATTTAGCCGAAAAACTAGTAAAATATCCGCTTGAGCAAGTAAAGATTATTGTCATTGATGGCGTGTATTCCATGTCGGCAGATTTTCCCGATCTGCCAGCTTACGTGCGTCTGGCAAAGGAGTACAATGCTTTAATTTACATGGATGATGCACATGGTTTTGGCATTTTAGGCGAAAACCCCAGCAGCGATATGCCTTACGGGTATAAAGGAAACGGGATGGTCAATTACTTTGACCTGCGGTTTGCAGAGGATAATATCATCTATGTCGCCGGTTTGTCCAAAGCCTATTCTTCCTACGCAGCATTCTTAACTTGTGGCGATCGCCAGATCCAAACTAATTTCCGCAACGCTTGGACTGCCATATATTCTGGCCCTTCTCCCGTTGCGAGTTTGGCAAGTGCCTTAGCTGGACTACAGGTAAATCTTCAGGAAGGAGATCAGTTAAGAAAACAAATTTATCACTTAACTCGCAAACTGGTTACCCAAGCAAGAGCCATTGGATTTGAAGTGGATAATTCTGGCTACGTTCCCATCGTTAGCGTGTTAGTGGGAGATGCTCAACATATAGTTGATGTCTGTCAACTTCTTTGGGAATATGGTATTCTAATTACTCCAGCTATTTTTCCCATAGTACCCTTAAATAAAACTGCTTTGAGGTTTTCGATTACAGCTGCCAATACCGAAGAGGAGATAGACCAAGCAATTAAAGCTCTCGAAGCCGTTTGGGATTTGCTGCAAAAAAGGAAAGCTTTGCTTTGTAAGTAGAGGGAAACCATTCACCAATGCCAAATATTGGAATATTTGGCATTGGTGAATCAAGGTGCTTAACATTTATGGTACTATGATTGCCATAGTGGATTCCTAAAAAAAATTGATATATCTTTGATTCTTGTCCAAGCAGAAATAACCCAAATGACCCATGTAACATTAGAACAGGCGATTGCCAAGGTTCCACTTTCCATTCAATCAGAGTTAAGGACAATTCTTGCCCAACATGCTGTAATTGACTCAAGTGTTGTCACCTCTTGGCTCGATCGACTTAGTATTGATATTGGTATGTTAATGATTCAGTTACTACCTGTGGCCACAACCTATGCTAGGGTACCAATATCGCAGTTTTATGTAGGGGCGATCGCTCTTGGTAAACCAAAATCTAAGAATCAGGTGGATTCTGGAACTCTTTATTTTGGTGCCGATATGGAATTTGTAGGGCAGGCACTTAGCTTCTCAGTTCATGCAGAACAGTCCGCCACCATCAATGCGTGGTTGCACGGAGAGACAGGTTTGCAAGCCTTAGCAATCAATGAAGCGCCATGTGGATATTGCCGACAGTTTTTATACGAGATGGCAACTGTAAATCAGGATTTTGTTATTCTCTTGAAGTCCAATAAGACACAAATAGAGCAAACTTATACTTCAAATAGACTCCCATATTTTCTACCCCAGGCATTTGGGCCAGCGAATCTTGGACTGACGAGTGGATTAATGGAAACAGCATTTCATGATCTGGAGACTTCTTCTACAGATGATGTTGTGCTTGCTGCTCTATCCGCTGCCAATCAAAGTTATGCTCCCTATACGAAAAATTTTGCCGGGGTAGCGTTAAAAGATTCTCATGGGAATATATTTACAGGTCGGTACGCTGAAAACGCTGCTTTTAATTCATCCATGTCTCCGATGGAATCTGCTCTCACCTACATGAATATGAATAGATATCCTCAATCACTATTCGACATTTGTGATGCTGTTTTAGTTGAAGTGGAAACTACCATTAGTCAAAGACCTGTCACTGAAGCCTTCCTTTCTTCTATCGCTCCCAAGGTCGATCTGAGGTACGCCCCTGCAACTCTCTCAAGTAATAAGTTAGGACTTACGCATTGACAGACACTGAATAATGTGTGTTCAAGCCCAAGGGGTATTATTCTGTGATACGATCGAAAATAGAATTGATTAAGAGGAAATTCTTCATGTCTACTGAATTAACAAACGAACAAGTATTTAAGCTGCTTTGCATGGAAGTCATTGAATCTCTTGGATTCGCCCACTTTGCTCCTACCATTTTACTCTATGAGATGACTAATCCCGGATTTATAGATTGGTGCGAAAAGATGGTTTTTATTGATGATGATGGGAAGCTCGATGAAGGAGAAAAATTCTTATTAGATTGGATGAAACAAAACTTAGGAAACTTAGATCTGATACGTCAATTAATGCCCGTTGCTGAACGTCTAGAAATGAAAATAAAATCCTAATTTTAGGTATTTAACTTCAAACTGTGTTCTCGATCTCATGTGGAGAGTCTGCGATCGCTAGATTCTCCCTTTCAAAGCATCCACCAACAGCGGTTGGGTGTTGTTTTTTGTAAAAATCAGAGTTAGTATCCAGTAATTGGTAGTTGAAGTATTGGCGGCTGCGGTCTGCCATATAGTTGGTGTATAAAACATTCCTGCTCCTCCAGGAAGTGGAAGACATATTTCTCTCAACAGATAGTTGATGTCTGTCAACTTCTTTGGGAATATGGTATTCTAATTACTCCAGCTATTTTTCCCATAGTACCCTTAAATAAAACTGCTTTGAGGTTTTCGATTACAGCTGCCAATACTGAAGAGGAGATAGACTAAGCAATTAAAGCTCTTGAAGCCGTTTGGGATTTGCTACAAAAAAGGAAAGCTTTGCTTCGTAAGTAACTTAGCCAAACAAAAAACTTTTATGATGTCAAATTTTCTGACTTACGCCTTACTGGCTGCGTATTACATGATGAAGTGTGCAATCTGGGTTGCAAACTACTTCAAGTGGAGAAGGATCTAAACCGAGATTGGAGAATTTATGGAAATAACATCAACAGGATATAAGTCAGATCTCATATCAGAAGCACGAGCAAGCCTACAATTGGCAATTCCCTTAGTCGTTTCGCAAATGTGCGAAACGGGTATTAATACAGTGAATGTAGTCATGATGGGTTTACTTGGTACACAAGTTTTGGCTGGTGGTGCTTTGGGTGCGATCGCTTTTTCGACTTTATTATTTACCTGCTCTGGTATTCTCTCAGCAGGAGCAGCTATAGCAGCCGAGGCTTTTGGGGCAAACAACATAGATCAAGTTAGTCGTATTGCTTCTGGGCAGATATGGCTAGTAGTTGCCTTGTCTTTACCTGCAATGCTTCTGCTTTGGTATGGCGATACTATCTTGCTGCTATTAGGTCAACAAGAAAGCAATGTGTTACTGACAAAAATCTATTTACAGTCAATTCTTTGGCGCTTTCCTGCTGCACTGGGTCTTATGATCTTAAGAGGCATTGCCTCTGCTGTCAACGTCCCCCGATTGATCACTGTCACTATGCTGGCTGGGCTGCTCTTGAATGCCCCTGCCGATTATGTGTTAATGTTCGGTAAATTTGGTCTGCCTCAACTTGGTTTAGCTGGAATAGGCTGGGCAAGTACTCTGGTTTTTTGGCTTACTTTTATAGCGGGATTTATCTTGCTGATTTTCTCCCCAAAAGTTAGAGATTATCAACTTTTTCGCTACTTGCATCAGTTTGATAAACAGACGTTTGTGCAAATTTTTCAAACTGGATGGCCGATGGGGTTTCAATGGGGAGCAGAATCAGCACTATTGATTGTCACCGCTTGGCTAGCAGGGTATTTAGGCACAGTCACATTAGCAGCCCATGAGATTGCGTTCCAAACAGTAGAGATGGCGATGGTGCTGCCACTCGGACTCGGCAATGTTGCTGTCACAAGAGTAGGTCAGACTATGGGAGAAAAAAACCCTGTGGGTGCAAAAAGGGCAGCATTGATTGGGATTACGATTGGGGGCATTTTTGCGAGTGCTGTGGCACTCATTTTTTGGTTGTTTCCATATCAGATTGCGGGAATTTATTTAGATACAAACAATCCCGAGAATACCGCAGCAGTTAAGACAGCAACTTCTTTTCTTCTTTGGGCGGGATTATTCCAACTTTTTTACAGTATTCAAGTAATTACTGTTGGGGCTTTGATAGGGTTGCAAGATACGTTAGTGCCAGTATTAATGAACTTTGCTAGCTGGGGTCTTGGCTTGACAGGAAGCTATTTCATGGGAATCATTTTAGATTGGGGAGGTATCGGGATCTGGGTAGGTATGGTTTTGAGTCCACTCCTATCTGGAGTCATTTTAATGGTTCGTTTTTATCAAGAGATTGACAATAAGATTGCCAATCCTGATGATGGGGAAGAGAATATGTCTAACAGCAATCAACTTATAGATGATTCTCAAGCATTTATAAGTTGAAAGTTGGTAAAAATATTGATGTTCAGAAGAATTAGCTGGAATGACTCAATAGTAATACGCAGCTTATCGATTAGGAAAACAACTTATGACCAATCAAAATAACCAAGAATTAGAGAACAAGTTACCAATCGCCAAGCAGCCCTGTCCTGTCAATTCTTATAATGAGTGGGACACGCTTGAGGAAGTCATTGTTGGCAGTGTTGAAGGTGCAATGTTACCTGCCCTAGAACCAATCAACAAATGGACATTCCCTCTTGAAGAATTGGAATCTGCCCAAAAGGTACTCTCTGAGACGGGAGGAATTCCCTATCCACCAGAGATGATTGCAGTAGCACACAAAGAACTAAATAAATTTATCCACATTCTTGAAGCAGAAGGAGTCAAAGTTCGTCGAGTTAATCCTGTAGATTTCTCTGCCTCCTTCTCCACACCAGCTTGGCAAGTAAGAAGTGGTTTTTGTGCCGCCAATCCTCGTGATGTTTTTTTGGTGATTGGCAATGAGATTATTGAAGCACCAATGGCAGATCGCAACCGCTATTTTGAAACTTGGGCGTATCGAGAGCTGCTCAAGGAATATTTTCAGGCAGGAGCTAAGTGGACTGCGGCACCGAAGCCACAATTATTGGACGCACAGTATGACTTCAATTTCCAGTTTCCTCAAACAGGGGAGCCGTCGCGCTTTGTCGTTACAGAGTTTGAACCAACTTTTGATGCAGCAGATTTTGTGCGCTGCGGACGGGATATTTTTGGTCAAAAAAGTCATGTCACTAATAGTTTGGGCATAGAGTGGTTACAACGCCACCTGGAAGACGAATACCGCATTCACATGATTGAATCGCATTGTCCGGAAGCACTGCACATCGATACCACCTTAATGCCTCTTGCTCCCGGCAAAATACTAGTTAATCCAGAATTTGTAGATGTTGATAAATTGCCAAAAATCCTCAAAAGCTGGGACATTTTGGTTGCACCTTACCCCAACCATATCCCCCAGAACCAGCTAAGATTAGTCAGTGAATGGGCAGGATTGAATGTACTGATGTTAGATGAAGAGCGAATCATTGTAGAAAAAAACCAGGAGCCGATGATTAAAGCACTCAAAGATTGGGGATTTAAGCCTATTGTTTGCTCGTTTGAAAGCTACTATCCCTTTTTAGGCTCATTTCACTGTGCAACATTAGATGTTCGCCGACGCGGAACTCTCCAGTCCTATTTTTAATATTTAACGCTCTTTCTTCACTTTCGCCAGACGAAATTTGAAACCCTATTTTTAGGTTGTCCTTTCAGGTAAACTAGGTCTGTCTAGCTACAACTTGCGGGCATTTCAATTATCCTTTCACCAGAGTGATAAAAGTAGTAAAACTAGGAGACAATCATGACAACCCCAGACTTAATCTTAATCAACAACTGGTATGTAGTCGCAAAGGTAGAAGATTGTAAACCAGGAAGTATCACCACAGCTCATTTGTTGGGAGTTAAGTTGGTACTATGGCGCAGTCATGAACAGAATTCACCCATACAGGTATGGCAAGACCACTGTCCCCACCGAGGTGTGGCTCTGTCTATGGGAGAAATTGCGAATAATACTTTGGTTTGTGCGTATCACGGATGGAGATACAATGAAGCTGGTAAATGCGTACACATCCCGGCTCACCCTGACATGGTACCCCCAGCAAATGCACAAGCCAAGACCTATCATTGCCAGGAACGCTACGGCTTAGTGTGGGTTTGCTTAGGGAACCCAGTTAATGATATACCTTCGTTTCCCGAATGGGACGATCCGAATTATCACAAGACTTGTACTAAGTCTTACTTGATTCAAGCTAGTGCATTTCGTGTGATGGATAATTTCATAGATGTATCTCATTTTCCTTTTGTCCACGAGGGCGGGTTAGGCGATCGCAACCACGCACAAATTGAAGACTTTGAGATGAAAGTAGACAAAGATGGCATTACCATAGGTAACCTTCAACTCCAGATGCCAAGGTTCAACAGCAGTACCGAAGATGACTTATGGACCCTTTGGCAAAGGATTAGTCATCCTTTATGTCAATACTACGTTACGGAATCCTCTGAAATTCGGGCGGCGGATTTGATGCTGGTAACACCGATTGATGAAGACAACAGCTTAGTGCGGATGTTGATAACGTGGAACTGCCCTGAAATGTTGGACTCTAAAACATTGGAAACATTGGAGTCAAAGCTACTAGCCGAATTTGACGAAACAATAGAACAAGATATTCCGATCCTATATTCTCAACAGCCAGCGCGTTTACCACTGTTACCCCAAAAGCAGATAAACACGCAATGGTTGTCACAGGAAATACATGTGCCATCAGATCGAGGCACAGTTGCCTATCGTCGATGGCTAAAGGAACTAGGCGTTACTTATGGTGTTTGTTAATTTCAGTTGAATGGCACTAAGAAAACCCTTAGTGCTTGCAAAATAAGCACTTTAAGCTTTTGTATATAAAAATTACCAAAAAACAAAATCAAGTACAAAACGCACTTATTACATATAGCACGAGCAAAACGAAAAGAAGGAGTGACTGATGACAGGTAAATTGGATGGAAAAGTAGCGATTATTACTGGAGCTTCCTCTGGTATTGGAGAGGCTACAGCATTTGCCTTAGCTGCGGAGGGGGCAAAAGTTGCGATCGCCGCAAGACGTACTGAGCGTTTGGATGCACTAGCAAAACGGATCGAAGCCAGTGGTGGTCAGGCATTACCCATTGTTACAGATATTACAGACGAAGCTCAAGTAAATCACTTAGTCCAAAAGACCAAGGTCGAGCTAGGACATGTGGATATTCTGGTGAATAATGCAGGAATTGGTGTGTTTGGCACAATTGATACTGGGAATCCCGCAGACTGGAGGCGAGCATTCGATGTGAATGTTCTGGGAGTTTTATATGCTATCCACGCAGTCTTACCTCTTCTCAAAGCCCAAAAATCCGGGCATATAGTCAATATATCTTCTGTCGATGGAAGGATAGCGCAAGCCGGTGCTGGAGTTTATAGTGCTACCAAATGGGGTGTCAATGCTCTTTCAGAAGCATTACGCCAAGAGGTGTCTAAAGACAACATTCGCGTTACCATCATTGAACCAGGTTTAGTCGATACACCATTCATTGACTTAATTTCTGACCCCATCACCAAACAGCTTAGTGAAGAACAACTTAAGACAATAACACCTTTACAAAGTGAGGATATTGCCAGAGCTATAATCTATGCAGTGACACAACCCGAGCATGTGAATGTGAATGAAATTTTGATTCGATCAACTACAGAAGATAATTAGAGGTGTTTCTAATAGAATCGAATAACAGACCAATCCTAGCACAAGCCATGAAAGCGAGATATCAATACCATTTCTACCCAACCGACCAACAGCGACAGAGCCTAGCTCAGTTGTTTGGTTGTGTACGGGTAGTTTGGAATGATGCTTTGGCTTTGAGCAGAGCCAGTAAATACCCAGGCCACAACAGTTTGGCTAAGTCTCTCACGTTGTCTAAAAAGACGGAAGAAAGACGATGGTTAAACGATGTTTCGTCTGTTCCATTGCAACAGTCTCTCAAACAATTGGAAGTAGCTTACAAAAACTATTTCGACTATCTGAAAGGGAAGAGCAAAGGCAAAAAAGTAGGTCAACCCCGATTTAATAGAAAGACTAATGAGCAGTCGGCAACGTTTACAAAAGCTGCATTTTCAATTAAGAAAGGAAAAATATATCTAGCAAAAATTGGTAACTTAGCACCGATTTGCTTCAGAGAGTTACCATCAGAACCAACTTCGGTAACAGCAATCAAAGATTGTGCGAATCGGTATTTTCTCAGTTTCGTTGTAGAAGTTGAGCCAAATCAAATCGGTGCTAAGAACCAAAGTATCGGGATTGATTTAGGAATCAAAACTTTGGCTGTTATGAGTAATGGTGAAAAAGCTGAAAGTCCCAAATACTCAAAGCAGGAGCGTGAAATTCGCCAACTACAGCTAAAGCTTGCGCGTCAGCAAAAAGACTCAAAGCGCAGAAACAAAATCCGGGTTCGGATTGCTAAACTGCACAACCAGATTGCAGACACTCGCAAGGATTTATTGCCCAAACTATCGACCAAGATTATGATTGAAAACCAAGTCATTGTTTGGGAAGATTTAAATCTATCGGGAATGGTCAAAAAACGAAATCTTGCTAGGGCAATTAGCCTACAAGGATGGAGAGAGTTTAGGACTTTAATTGAAGCTAATTCTGAAAAATTTGGGAGAGATTTTCGAGTAATTATTAGATGGAAACCCACCAGTCAAAAAGAACTTGACTGCCAACAAGGAGGAAAAGCAATTGCTTACAGCCTATAGCGATACTGAACTACAATTAACTGCTGACGTGCTGGTAATTGGTGGTGGTCCTGCCGCCGCATGGGCAGCATGGGCGGCAGCAGCCCAAGGTGTCAAAGTCATCATTGTTGATAAAGGTTTTCTAGGTACGAGCGGTGCAGCTGCTGCCAGTGGCAATAGCGTCATGGCACCTTCTCCAGAGAATTGGGAGAAAGATGTATCCGAATGCTACAGCAAAGGAAATAACCTCGCTAACTTACGTTGGATTGAACGTGTAATTGAAAAAGCTTGGCTGAGTTTGCCCTTAGTGGAAGATTGGGGCTATCGTTTCCCCAAAGAAAATGGGGAATCCGTGCGCAAGAGTTATTATGGTCCGGAATATATGCGGGTACTTCGCAAAAACCTGTTGCGTGTGGGCGTGCAAATTTTCGACCAAAGTCCGGCTCTGGAACTGTTATTAGCTGACGACGGCTCCGTGGCTGGAGCCAGAGGTGTACAGAGGCAAAATCATCGCACCTATACCGTTCGCGCTGGTGCAGTAGTTCTAGCGAATGGCGGTTGTGCATTCCTAAGTAAAGCTTTAGGTTGCAATACCAATACAGGCGATGGACTGCTGATGGCGGTGGAAGCTGGCGGCGAACTCTCCAGTATGGAAGCTTCTAGTCACTATAGAATCTCGACCGCTTTCAATGCCTCAGTAACAAGAGCTGCTCCCTTTTACTGGGCTAGTTACACTGACGAGGCAGGTAATGATCTTGGTGGCTATATCAATGGTCGTCGCGATCCATCGTTCCTGCACAAAGCCCTCCTGAAAGGTCCCGTTTATGCTCGTTTGGATCGAGCCACACCTGAAATCCAAGCATTGGTTGAAAAGTCTCACTTCATCGCCTTTCTACCCTATAAAAAAGCCGGCATTGACCCTTATACAGAACGAGTACCTGTAACACTGGTTTTAGAAGGTACAGTCCGTGGTACAGGTGGAATTCGGATTGTGAATGAGAGTTGCGGTACAAAAGTTCCTGGACTGTATGCCGCCGGTGATGCAGCATCGCGGGAGTTTTTAGCCGGTTTAGCTTCTGGGGGTGATGGTCCTAATGCTGCTTGGGCAATCTCTACAGGACAATGGGCAGGGGAAGGTGCAGCCGCCTTTGCCAAGAGTCTGGGCGCTCATGTCCATGAACGGGTTGTGCGTCCAGCAGGTCAAGCCGGATTACGTTCCCAGTACCCTGGTTCCGAAACATTCGGTAGCGAGGCAGTTGTGCGCGGTGTACAAGCCGAGATGTTCCCATTAGAGAAGAATTACTTGCGCTGCGAGCAGAGACTTTTGGATTCCCTCGCCAAATTAGAAATGCTGTGGCAGCAAGTACAAGGGAACCCGAAACAAGATACAGTGCGCGATATGGAATTTTCTCGTCGAGCGGCTGCTCTTGTGGCTGTAGCACGATGGGCATATTTTAGCGCTTTACATCGCACAGAAACGCGCAGCGAACATATTCGCATGGACTATCCCGAAACCGATCCAAATCAGCTTTATTACCAAGCCACAGGCGGCTTAGAAAGGCTTTGGGTGAGACGGGATTGGGTGAAGGATGCGAGCGCTACACCACCAGTATTAACCACTCAAACGACAGCCTCAGTATTAAAGTTGTAGCAGGAGCAGTATCATGATCGAGCTTGTCAGCCATAAACTCTGTATTAATTGTAATGTTTGCGTCCAAGTATGCCCTACCAATGTCTTTGATGCAGTTCCCAACCAACCGCCTGCGATCGCCCGACAGGAAGACTGTCAAACTTGTTTCATCTGTGAAGCATATTGTCCTGTGGATGCGCTCTATGTTGCGCCGCAATCTCATACCAATGTTGCAGTCAACGAGGATGATTTAATTGACAGTGGCATTATGGGTGAATATCGTCGCATCTTAGGTTGGGGATATGGCAGAAAAAACAATAGCGAATTGGATACCGATCATAAACTACGGCTATTTGAATAATGGGAGAGTACAAATAAAGCGGCTTTACCTAAGTCTCAACCGTAAAACACAGGGACTACATCCAGTTTATGCTCAAACCACCTTGGCGGTTGCTATACTAAAAAAGCAAAAAATTGCCAAGATTTTACAAATGTTCTAACACCTAAGAGGAAAAGAGGAAAATTAGATGAGCTTCCAAAAATTTGTTCAAGAAGCCGCCTATAAAGTTGCACCTTTCAAACCTAATCGGTTTGCCAAAATTTCTGAAAGAGAAGATAAATGTGCTATTCCAGTGCCAGCTTGGAGAGCGCTCTTGGCAAACCGCGATTTGTTCACTTGGAAAGGGATACCTTTCCTGAAAGGTTGCACCGAAATAGCTCTTTATTCAATGCTCCTGTATGAGCTTCGCCCGAAAACAATAATCGAAATAGGAGCATTAAGCGGTGGCAGCGCGATTTGGCTAGCCGATCACTTAGAACTGTTCCAAATAGAGGGTTGTGTCTACTGTATCGATATCGATCTTTCCCTACTCGACGAGAAAGCAAAAACTGACTCTCGCGTTCATTTTTTAGAGGGGGATTGTAACAATATGGGTGCAATAATGTCGCCAGAACTGCTTTCTGGGCTTGCTCATCCCTGGTTGATTGTAGAAGATGCCCATGCTAATGTGGTGGGAGTAGTTGAATATTTTCACGAAAACGGTCTAAAAAGTGGAGACTACTTGATTGTCGAAGATACCAACAAAACTATGTGGGAGTTGGACAGGGAGGAGTTGGACAGGGATGATTTGGATGAGCAAGAATTAATAGAAAAAGGAGAGCAGAAATTAGCGGAGTTAAAAAGCTGGTTAATGCTCCACGAAAACGAGTACCTCATCGATACGTACTATCAAGATATGTACGGTTACAACGGCTCTAGAAACTGGAATTCTATCCTGAAAAGAGTAGAAAAAAATTTTTAGTCATTGCCTCTTAACTTGCACTTTTTCAAATTCTTACTCAATAAAGGTTTTGGCTGTTCCCCAAAAAGTGCTAGTTTCCCATATGCTAGTGGCGATCGCGCAGTGCCTCGCTACGCGAGATCGGCGCTAGTGGGAGGCTCAGATCTTGCACCTACCCACAAACGAACTGGTGAAGGGAGGGAATAGGGAACAGTAAGAAGAATCGATGAAAAATATATTAAAGAGGTTAGACGGCTAGATATTTTATTTTTTGGGATCTCCCTAATCGCGCTTCTATCCCCCCTCTGAACGGTTACGATCAAACTCGGTGTTCTGACCATTCAAAAATATGACAATGCTGTAAGAGTTTTTCATAGTAAGGAATAGATTCATCTAGTAGAGGTATTAACCGATCTGGTAATTTTTTCTCCTTCTTTTCATAGGGGAGAAATGTTTGGGTCGATCTTAAAGTTTCAAACCAAGGTTCTGAACTGCCAGACGCAGAATTAGCATATAATTTTGTATACTTTAAATTGGAGTCTTCTAGATTTGCTTTCCATGTCAGCATCTTTTCATCAAATGCAAGCCCTAAGTTTTTACACAGCCATTTCAAAGCAGAAGGAGGGTTTTTAATTAGATCATCTGAGTGAATAACTAAAGGTGTTTGCCCTGTAATAACTTCAATTTGTTGGAAAACTTCATAAAGTGTTTTCATCCCAAGATTTTGTTGGGTGAATGGTTCTGTGATACCTGTCCTTCTCTCCGCTATATCGAAAGAAAAAATAATATCTTGGGGATGCCTTATTAAAAAGAAGTTAGTTAGCTTTTTTGCCCAATCTATTCCAAATTCAGATCTATAGTCACCTGTGATCATTTTTTGAAATGAGAATAATTTTCCGTCCGGTAAATTTCCAGTCAATTTTTCTATAACTTTCTTGAGGTCTGTTTCTACATTATTTTGCAGTATTAATTGCTTTAGGTCTTGTTCTGCTAACGTACGACTGTTACTCATCGTGTAAGTTGTCATCAAGACATTCGGAGCCTCTAGAGGCTCATCATAAACAATACACCCATCCAAATTCTCAAAAGCACGAGTAATGACAGTCGAACGACTTCTAGGACAAGCCCACATAGCTATATGCTTGTTTGTTTTCATCTTTCCACCCTCCTGGAGACTCTCGCTAAACCTGTACTCAGGTTAGCGATGAGAGGAAAGGAGGGGCAGAGTTTATGCAACATAAGATTGATTCCAAATTGAAACAAAAGTGCAGGTTTTTTGATTGGAAACCTGTAAAACCAACTCGGATTTCTCCGGTAAGGTTAGCTTCGACAAAGTTAGTGGTCGGTACTATCTCAAAAGCACTATCTCCCAAATGACTGTTTAACCTTTGAGTTTTAGAGCGAAAGACTAGCTACGCATCCAACGGGGCAGAACTTAAACACTTGCCACTAACGTAGGCATTCCTGCCTGAGTCTGGTCAACTAGGGCTATCTTACAAGCCCCCGTTATAGTCGGTACTCCGATTTAACGGTGGGTTGTTGACTTTGGATTAGATTAGAATGTCACTGAAAATTTAAACAGACTGATGAGCAAAATCAATCTAACAATAGATTAATTAAAGCTTCTATTGTAAATTTTTTGCCTTTGATACGATCATTTATTAAAATACTACAATACTATGACTGAGTCAAGTCTATATTTAGGCGTAGAAATAGCTTCGCTGACACCAGCCGCAAACTAGCAGTTAAAACCATTACCAGGTAAGGATTCCAGCCTTTTTTGTTCCTCAGTCAGTCCGCGGCCTTGATCCAGGACAACACTCAGTTAACCACGGCAGAGTATAGGCTATACTGCTATACAAAACTTGGCTAAACTTATTCAAGTCTCACCATTCAACTAGAAATTAATCCTAGAGGGTCTGCTTCCTGCTTCATCCAAGGTAGACAGCTACTTCTTGTCCACAGGCTTTGAGTTCCGGTCAAGCCAACTGTACTTTATTTTTGGGGGCATTTTCAAGATTCACAGAAGCATTTTCATCGCGATCTTGAGAATGCTTACAAACCTTACAATTAAATATTCGGTCTGATAACTTCATATCTTGGATAGAATTACACTTCGCACAAATTCTAGAACTTGGATACCATCTATCGACAATTTCTACCTTTGTTCCAAAGTGAGCTTGCTTATAAATAAACTGACGACGGATTTCGTAAAAACAGTTGTTACTTATAGCATTCGCTAACTTGTGGTTAGCAATCATTCCACTGACATTAAGATCCTCAATCCGAATTATGTAAGCTTTTCGACTTAAAGAGGATTGCGAAGCATAATTATTATTTTTGCATCAGAACACAATTCTTTTATCTGTTGAGATGCTACTTCAGAATATAGATATTCAGGGGATGATTCTCCTATATATTTAGCATTACCTGCTGAGTCAAAAAGCTGTAAATAATTATAAAGTTCTTTGATTTTCCCCGTAAAACAATCAATATCGCGAGAGAAATAATGAAGTTCTTTTGGGGAAGACATGAAAATTTCCGGATGTTGACCCAAGTAGTTGTGCATGGATGTGGTTCCACATTTAGGAGCACCAACAACAAATAAATTTGGTTTTTTCATACTTTATCTATTTACATTGTTTGCATTGATGAACTTTAATAATTTTCCAAATAATCTAAGTATGCTTAGAGGGTATTTGAAAAATTTTGAGGAGTCAGATTTTATGCCTATCGCTTTAGCATAATACGCCAGTACAAATGCTCTTAATATACACCCAAATGTTCAATTTTACCTCTGAGCTTGTCAATAGAGCATCTTTACTGCACTGAGCAGTTACGTTCTTGACTCACTGATCAGGCAATAAGTGGGCTTTGGCTTGAAGCGTCGTATCATGAGGCAAGATGTTTGTCCTCATCTGCTGTTGACAAAGCCTAGACGCAATCATTTTTCCTGCCAACTGATGCCCTGAAGCATTCCAATGCCCTACACAGCCAAGAGTATCGTCAAAGCCGTATAGGCAAGCATTGTTCTGCTCGGTATTAGCAAGCATTGTCGGGCTGAGATTAAGTACACTGAACCCCTCACTCTCACCCAAAGCCGTAATTCGCTTCTCAGAATAAAACCAATCAGTCACACCCAATTCTTGTATTTCTTTTTGACTCACTAAAGGATCGCGTTGAAATGGACCGCCAAAAGTAACAACTACAAAATCTGCTTTTTTGGCAATCACCTCATCGTGCATTAAGCTAATCAGTTTCTCTGTGACTTGCCATGCCTGTTGCCATTCAGGGTCAGTAGGTGGTTTGTAGATATTATCAATCCAGCTCGACTTTTGATCGTGTTTTCCATTGCTAAATAACGGCTCCTCTATTGCTTGAGCAGACAACCTCCTATTAGAATTGTTAAGAGCATCTTGTATGATGTTCAAAACCTGTAAAATCCGCGAGTGGTCTTTTATTTTGATATAAGCTTTGCCCCACCATGTCAGCTTTGAGCGATAATTATCTGTATTGACAAACGAAGCATCAACAACCAGCTCACCGTCTTTAAATATAAAAAACGGTTTTAGTGAAGCTAGTTCATTAGGATAGAATTTCTGACTCAGAGTACGGGAGTTGTCAACAATGTCGTTGCCAGTATAAAAATCCAGCACTACTATATCAGGTGAATAGTCCCAAACTTTCTCCCGTAGGGTAATTAGTTCTTGGTCTGTTCCATAACCAGTAACCCCGAAATTAATCACTTCCGCCTTTCGTCCAGCCAAAGCTGTACAACTACTTAGTTCTCGTTCTATAACTGCCGCAAGATCTTGATCCAACGGCACTTGCAAAGCCTCTACAAAGGAATCTCCCAACAGCGCTATCCTGAAGGTATTTTCAGGTTTGACCTTGGTGTGTTCTCGATCTCGAAAGCCATCACTATTCATCTGGATGTAAGCTTCACCTTCGGTTCGATACCACCCGGAAACATCAGGTCGCCCTACCCAACCTCTGTGTTCATCAATAGTATGGAATGCTACGTGCTCGATCCCAGCGATACGTAAGCCAATTTCAATGAATACCACTCCAAAGATTAGCCCGCAGAAAATCAAAGTTCCGATCAATGCTATCTTTACCCAACCCTTCAAGTTACTCATATGGCAATTTTTAAAAAAGAGTGTAAATGAACGGCGCGATCGCAGAAGATTGAGCGAAGATAATCAGCGCCCCCAAGGATACCAGGGTGACAATCAGGGGAACCAACCAGTAATTTTTTTGTTCTTTAATAAATCCGCCAAGGTCTTTGAGAAAATCCAAAGTGTCTTTTAGCATTAGAATGGTCTCTCCATACTTTCTCTAGTTCTTAACTTACTTAGTTGCCGATAAGTGGGCAACTCCGGAGCGAAGCTTCGCATCATTGGATCTCGATTCAACAGCCGCCTCATTAATCCCATTGGGGTAATCATTATATAAAATAAAACCCCTAAAATAATTCGTGTTTGTATCCAACCTAAAACAAGTCCAATCCTCATCCAGATTTGGTAAACAAAATTTAAAGTTGCGGGTGCGATTATTGCCCAAATCCAGAGAATTACTGCAATAACCCAAGGGATAACTGACAAGGAATGATGGCGTATAACTGGTAGTAAAAAGCCAAATAAAACTGCCACTATGGAACCGCCAATCAGTCCAAATTCACGCAATCCTTTTTTGTCAAGTTCCTTGATCTGTTCCATCTTTACTTACTACTTTTTTGTGGGAAATATTCACTCCTGAGTTAATCTAACTCGAATTCTTGTTGCCACGACTCATCACTATTCCCCTGTGGCTGTTCAGATTTGACCAACAAGAAATTCTCCATAACCAAATAGTCCATTTCAGTTCTCATAAAGCATCGATAAGCATCTTCGGGAGTACAAACAATTGGTTCGCCACGTACATTAAAGGAAGTATTGACCAAGACAGCACAACCAGTTCGTGCCTCAAAATGACGAATTAACTCATAGTAACGAGGATTGGTTTCCTTGTGAACTGTCTGAATACGAGCTGAGTAATCAACATGAGTGACCGCAGGAATTTGGGAACGAGGAACATTCAGCTTCTCGATTCCAAATAGCTGCTGTTGCTCTTGTGTCATGGGAATGTGCAGATTCTCTTTGATTGGTGCTACCAGTAGCATATAAGGACTAGGACGATCGAGATCGAAGTAGTCGGAGACTCGCTCAGCCAAGACTGAAGGAGCAAACGGACGGAAGGACTCACGATATTTAATTTTCAGGTTCATGACCGATTGCATTTTGGGACTGCGTGAATCGCCAATAATCGAACGACTCCCCAAAGCACGCGGACCAAACTCCATTCGCCCAGAAAACCAGCCAACAACATTTCCCTGTTCTAAAATTTCTGCGAGGCGAGGCATAAGTTCGCTATCAGCGAGTCGCTGGTAAGGTATATTAACAGAATTGAGAAACTGGAGAATCTCGGCTTCGCTAAAGCTAGGTCCGAGATAAGAACCTTTCATGCGATCGCCTGCTGTTGGAGTGCGGGGTTTTTCATGGTACTGATGCCAAATCGCCAAGGCTGCTCCGACTGCACCACCTGCATCTCCGGCTGCGGGTTGAATCCAAATATCTTTGAAGTCACTTTCTCGCAGAATTCGTCCGTTGGCTACGCAATTGAGAGCGACACCACCTGCTAAACATAGATACTCTGCACCCAGTTCTTTTTTGATAGTTTTAGCCAAACGCAGTATCACTTCTTCAGTCACCTTCTGGATAGAACTTGCTAGATCCATTTCTCTTTGGGTGATTTTTCCTTCTGCTTTGCGTGGTGGTTCCCCAAACAGATT
>NZ_JAMZMM010000383.1 GCF_024178385.1 Limnofasciculus baicalensis BBK-W-15
CCCCTTGTCCCCTTGTCTCTTAATCTTCCTCCTCATCAGCGAGTACCACATCCAAAACTCCTGCGGCAATATCATCGGGGAGGGCGGTATCAGCAGTATTGGTAAGGACAACTACAGTAATATCCTGATTAGGCAAAAACCAACAAGTTGACAAAAAGCCTCCTGTATTTCCAGTATGCCCCCAGATTTCGCCCCAATCACTATTCCACGCACTTATTCCCAACCCATAATACCCACCTTCTCGATCTTCAACCCAGGTGAGCATCTTCTCTAGGGTTTCCGCTGCCAGTAATTTGTCTTCTATAAATAATCCTTGGATAAATCTTGCTACATCAGGGGCGGTGGAAATCAGTCCCCCATCTCCCAAACCCACACCATCATTGCGGCGAGTCACGTTATCGGTTTCGCCGTCTTCATCCCAGTCAGCGTAACCCTCGACAAAACCACCGGGAATCTCTTCCCGCATTTCGGTAAAGGTATCGATTAAACCCAAAGGAGTGTGGATGCGATCGCACATTTCTCGTGCTAGGGTATTTTCTGTGACTGCTTCCACGATGAGTTCTAATAGAATGTAATTAGGATTGGAGTAGTGAAATTTTTTCCCTGGCGGTGAAAGGGGTTCTAAATCGTAAGCATAAGTAATCGCTTCTGTCGCTGTCCAAAGATGATTGGGATTAGTCGTCTCAAGGGCAGTATTAAACTCATCAGTATTCAGATAATCCGCCAAACCGCTAGTGTGGTTAAGTAGTTGGCGAATAGTGATTTTATGACTATTAGGGATAAAATCGCAGATCTCTTCCGATAACCAATCGATTAAAGTATCATTGAGGTCAATTTTATCCTCTTCCATTAATTGGAGAATTACCACTGCCAGGAAGAGTTTGCTGATACTACCGATGCGGAAGCGATCGCGCGGTTTCATCGGTGTGTTAGTTTTAAGGTTAGATACGCCCGATGCCCCCGACCAGATTCCATCTGTGGTAGAAAGGTAGACAACTGCTCCAGGGATGCCTTGGTCAGCTACACTAGCATTAAGGACTTGCTGTAGATCGGAAATGATTTGTTGGGAGAACACGTTTAATTTATAAGAAAGCAGGTTGAAAACCCCATGTATGGGAGACCGGGGATGAAAACCGTTTTGGAGGCTAACGCCTCCCATCATATCAGTCTTATGAATACTTGAGAGTGAAAGACTGATTAGTCTAGTAATTTTTTTCTTTAGTTATTGACATAACTCTCCAAAAAATCTAGAATAAACACAAGATAACACATAAAGAAGGAGGTGATGTAAATCTGCTAACAAACTACGTTTATAAGCTACGCCATAATACCACTCAAAATCTAAAAATATCCAACTGGGTAAACATGCTCAGAAGTCATTATAATTGGTGCTTAGGAGACAGGATAGCTCAATATAACCAACAGTATATTTAAGGTGAATACTGCGATCTGAGAGCTAAATCTCAAGCTTGCTCATTAACGTGCTTTGTGAGTAAAAATGGTGCAACTGGCTCACCTTGTGACTTGAGTCCGGGGATGAAAGGCATTGGCAGACTTGAGTCTGCCATGATATAATTAATAGGTCAGTATAAGACGTAAAAACCTACCCCCGGACTGGAGGAAAGTATACGCCCGAAACAACCTTGTGGAGATATCATTACGCCCTTGTGGCAAAGGTAATGAGCCTGGGAACCTGATTTATCAGGATATTAAGGCTGCGAAGTCTTAAGAATCCCCGTGTCTGGTAACTGAGCTTGCCGAAGTTTAGACCGGGGAGTGTCAAGTTAACAACGCACTTTCTCCATGAACTGGCAAGAAATATCTGGTAGTTGGGTTTTAGTTCCTCATCGTCCCATTGGGATTATACATTTCCTAGGCGGCGCATTTATTGCCGCAGCACCACAGGTAACCTACCGCTGGTTACTCGAAGAATTGGCAAATCAGGGGTATGTGGTAATTGCTACGTCATTTTTGAATACATTGGATCACGTTGCAATTGCCCGGGAAGTACTCCATCGCTTCGAGACAACCATAGATAGATTACAAGCGAGAAGAATTTTAGGGAAACAATATTTGCCTATTTATGGTATTGGACATAGTATGGGCTGCAAACTACATCTACTGATTGGCAGTCTATTTTCTATCGAAAGAGCAGGTAATATCTTGATCTCCTATAATAATTATCCGGCCAAGCAAGCTATTCCTTTTCTCGATAAGTTCAATTTTCTAGATCAATTCAATATTACTCCTGCTTTCGAGCTTGAATTTACCCCCTCACCACGACAAACTGAGGAATTAATCGCCCAAAGTTATGAAGTCCGTCGCAATTTGCTGATAAAATTCAGGAATGATGAAATCGACCAAACCGTCAGCCTTACATCTGTTTTAGAAAAACGATTCCCTGACATGGTTGCCCTCCAAACATTACCAGGTAATCATTTAACACCATTAGGACAAGAAATAGACTGGAAAGCCGGAGATATTTTTAGTCCATTAGATGCTATTGGGCAATGGGTGAAGCAAGAAATTAATCGAGATTTACCTCCATTAAAACGAGAAATTTTTCGGTGGTTGAAGCCTGTTTTTTAGGTGAGAGGTTAGGGATTAGAGGTGAAAAGTTAGAGTTAGGACTTACGCAAAGCATCTATCTGTAGGGTGTGTTCTCGGGATATAACAGACCATTTCCACTATATGTGGCTTAGTGACCCAAGTGCTAAGAGTAAAAGATCTTAATTCAAAACTCAAAACTTTCCTCCCCATTCCCTAACTATGGTTATGACACTTACAGCCAGCATGTCCACAGCCTGTCCCGTCGATATGACCATTAGCGCAGGCTTCGCTACAGAACAACTTACCATCTTTTTGCACTGCCGAATCGGTATAAACCGTACAGAGGCAAGACTCACAAGCACATTTTACTTCACTAGTAGTCGTCATTGTTTTCTACTCCGTCAAATAATAGATCGTATATTCTATCTTACACATATAAACAAAAATTTACAGATTTGCTTAAAATATTTTTAGATTTTAGTATAATAAAGAATGATAATGATTATCACCGAAACAGCCAATATTAAGGATTAGTATTTAAAAAAGAACGATAATAATTATCACCGAAACAGCCAACACCTGCTAAAGTATAAAATTGTCCCCCATTTTTAATTTAACGTAACATTATGAACACCCTTGATGATAAAACCATTGTCAGAGACTATTTCAACGCCACAGGATTCGAGCGCTGGCAGCGGATTTATGGTGATGGCGAAGTCAATAAAGTCCAACTCGATATCCGAAATGGACATCAGCAGACAGTAGATACTGTAATTAGCTGGCTGAAGGAAGATGATAATTTAACTGGTTTATCTATCTGCGATGCGGGATGTGGCGTGGGCAGCCTCAGCATTCCATTGGCGGAAGCAGGTGCGAATATCTTTGCTACCGATATCTCAGAAAAAATGGTAGAGGAAGCAACTGAAAGAGCAAAAAATATCCAGAATAAGACGGCAAATGTCAATTTTTCCGTACAAGATTTAGAAAAATTAAGCGGTAGCTACCACACAGTTATTTGTCTGGATGTGTTAATTCACTATCCTCAAGATAAAGCCGCACAAATGATTTCCCACCTCGCATCCTTGGCAGAGTCTCGCTTAATTCTCAGTTTTGCGCCTAAAACTCTTTGTCTCACTTTACTCAAGAAAATTGGCGAATTATTCCCCGGACCAAGTAAAACTACTCGCGCCTATCAGCACCGAGAAGCCGATATTATTACAATCCTAGCAGATAATGGTTTTTCTGTAGAGCGCAACGCTATGACTAGTACTCGATTTTACTATTCTCGCCTATTGGAAGCCATACGGAAGTAGGGAGATATTACCATTTTGCGCTTCGTCAGGGAAACAAATCTCACAGTAGAAGAAGCCCAGGAATTTTTGGATGAGCAAGCTCTTGCTCTCAATGCGACTTTTGATGTTACTGAAGACGGTAATATTTTTTATTATTTCTCTGTTTAGAAGTTCCTGTAACTCAGAAAATGAATATTTTTAGATTAAGGATTTTGGTATCTAAAATCCTTAATCTAAATTCATTAAATTTATTATAATATGGATAAACTAAAATAGTAAACTAGCTATTAGCTATAGGAAGCGAACCTATAAAATTATCATGTCTTCCGATAAGTTTCGTCGCCAGTTACGTGAAGAAGTGGAACAATGGCACAGTGAGGGATTAATTGATTCGTCTTTATACGACAAATTATGCCATCGCTATCAGTTTAGTGAATTAGAAAGATTTACTCGCAACCGCTTCGTAAGAATATTATTGTTGCTGGGAAGTATTCTCTTATGCTTGGGTATTCTTACTTTTATCGCAGCCAACTGGCAAATTTGGTCAAGGGAATTGAAGGTAGGATTTTTTCTGATAATATTCCTCAGCTTAAATACGGTAGGTTTTTTTCTGTGGCGATATCCAAAACAGGGATTGCGGAATTTATTGGGAGAAGGATTACTCATGTTGGGAGGGCTAACTTTAGGGGCGAATATGCTTCTGATGTCTCAACTATTTCTCCAGAATAAACCAATTTACCAGTTTTATTTAGCTTGGGGATTGGGTGTTTTGGCGATGGCTTATAGTTTACAGATGAAATCGTTAGGAATACTCTCTATCTTATTAACTGCTCTAGGATATCTACTCGGACAAATACAACCGGATTTTTTAATCCTAGGAGAGTTCCCGGTGCTGCGGCTGATGGTACAACACATGCCATTATTAGCAGGTTTTATGTTTATTCCCCTAGCTTACAAGTGTCGTTCACAGTGGATTTTTAGATTGGGATTATTAAGTATAATTTATTCTTTTGAAGCAAACTTACTCAGACTAAATTTATTAATTCCTCAACCTTGGCTGGCGGCAATCGCATCTTCCTTACCTCCAGCAATGTTATGGGGATATAGTGATTCACTCTGGGGAAAATATCTGCCAAAAGTTAAATTATTTGATCGAACATCCCGTACTCTCGCTATACTATTCCTCATCTGCCTATTCTTTCTATTATCATTCTACGGAATTTGGCATCTATCATTTGTACCAGTAGCAAATGATATTTCAGTTTTACATTGGCATCTGTTACTAGATATTATGATTTTAGGGGGATTCACAATTTGGGAATGGCTGCGACTATTGCGTAGATGGGATTTCAACAGTAGTCTCATAGCAGGCGCGATCGCAATTAGTGCTATAGTTCCCTACATACACCTGAGTACAGGCAATTTCGCCATCACAGCTATAGTAATTTTTAACTTACTTTTGTTCCTATTAGCTCTTGGCTTAATCCGCGAAGGACTTAAACAAGTACAACGTCGCCTATTCTGGGGAGGTATAGTACTCCTGACACTGCAAATCTTCAGCCGGATGCTGGAGTACACCAATGATTTAATGTTTATATCAGTAGTTTTGTTTCTCTGTGGTTTAGCTGGAATCTCTTCTGGACTTTGGTTTGAACGTTATCTTCAGAGAAGATAGGGAGTAGGAGAGTTTTGAGTTTTGAGTTTGAATCAGTATTAATAACTCTCCCCTCCCCCTTGTCTCCCT
>NZ_JAMZMM010000384.1 GCF_024178385.1 Limnofasciculus baicalensis BBK-W-15
ACTCCCTACTCCCCACTCCCCTCTTCTAAAACTGCCGTAAAAAGCGCAAATCGCTATTATAAAGTCGGCGAATATCATCAATTTGGTGAAAAACCATGGCAAAACGCTCTGCACCAAAACCAGCAGCAAAACCAGTATAAACTTCTGGATCGTAACCCACTGCTTTGAGAACATTAGGATCGACCATACCACATCCCCCCATTTCCAACCATTTTCCTTTCCACTGAACATCTATTTCTGCTGATGGCTCAGTAAAAGGGAAATAACTGGCACGAAGACGTACAGGCACTTCCTCTCCAAACATTTCTTGAAAGAATACCTTAAGTATACCTTTGAGATCGGTAAAAGTTATCCCTTCATCCACAGCTAATATTTCAATTTGATGGAAGACAGCGGCATGAGTTGCATCCACTGTATCCCGACGATAAACGCGACCGGGTGCGATAATACGGATGGGTGGCTCATTATCTTCCATGTAGCGAATTTGCACCGAAGAAGTATGAGTGCGAAGTAAATTGCCATCAGGGAGGTAAAAAGTATCCTGCATATCCCTGGCTGGATGATCTGGTGGCGTATTTAATGCTTCAAAATTGTAATAATCCGTCTCCATTTCCGGACCTGTAGCAACAGTATAGCCCAAACCGACGAAAATATCTAAAACCCGATCGATGGTACTATTAATTGGGTGGAGTTTCCCTTGGGGACGATATACTCCCGGCATAGAGACATCAAGTGTCTCGGCTGCTAATTTAGCCTGGATTTGGGCAGCTTGAAAGTGTTGCCGCTTGCTGTCTAAGTTATTTTGGAGTGCTTCTTTAACTTCATTAGCCAAAGCGCCGACACGAGGACGATTTTCTGCGTCTAATTTACCCATACCTCGCAAGACAAGAGAGAGTTGCCCCTTTTTGCCAAGGTAGTTGACACGTAGCTGTTCTAATTCTTCCAGAGTTTGGGAATTTGCGATCGCATCTGTTGCTTCTTGTTGGAGTGCGGCTAATTGGGTGTCAAGATCGTTAACTGCTGTGGTCATACTGGTAGTATTGAGGGTTAATCTTTTAGTTTGCCAGATTTTGTTTACTAGGAGAACTTCTGTTTCTTAACCGAAATATGAATAATATCAGTATTATAACTATAATCGATACAACTTCATTACATTTACAGCACTTCTGGTCAAACAGGACTTATGCAGTAACATTACTAATGGTGGGAATGGTGCGTTACGCTACGCTAACACACCCTACAAATAGAGGAGTCGCGTAAGTCCTGTCAAAGATCGAGTAAAATGCCCGTGTTAGTTAGAGATTCGTAATACGCATAATTGCTACAACTTCGTTACATTTGCGGCGCTTTTGGGGAAATATCGAGTAAATTAGCACACAAGAGGAAGCCAGAAATCCCTAAATAGCATTTTAACTCAGACGCACCGACTCTACCAACCACAAGAGGAGCGATAAATGAAAGCAACTTACTCTCTGAGTCACTCACTAATTGCAGCCGCTCATCCGTCAACTATAGACTTAATTATTAATTTCGGAGCTGACAATGAGACAGACAACCAAATAACCCGTCGTCCCCTCAATCTTAGCTTAGTTATCGATAGATCTGGTTCGATGGCTGGAAAGTCGCTACTGAAGTGCCTACTACAAACTGGAGTTTCCTTAATAAACTTGGAATCTGCTGTAAATTTCAACTTCCCTAAAACATGTTAAAATTAAACCAATAAGTTCCCATGGGGAAAAGTTATGGTAATTAGCCAGGAAAAATTAATCAAACCAACGGCAAGATTGACTGTGACTTGGGAAAAACTCCCAATAGACTATAAACTAGAAGAAGAGCCTGTGGAAAACACTGGTCAACCTTTAATTGCCGGAGCCTTGCGCGAAGCCTTAGAAATGATAGGCTTCATTAAACCAGAAATGCTCATGGCTTCCAACTTAGGAATTTGCGCCACCGTAAACCAAGAATTGGTAATTAAAGCACCGGATTGGTTGTATGTAGCGAGCGTTGAACCTCTAATTGTACCAGGTGAACGTAAAAGCTATACACCAAATCTAGAAGGTGATACTCCCAGCATCGTGATGGAATTTCTATCAGATACCGATGGTGGAGAATATTCATTCAAACGCACATCTCCTGTCGGTAAATGGTTTTTTTATGAGCAAATTCTCAAAGTACCAACATATATTATCTTCGAGCCAGCTTCCGGATTGTTAGAAGTCTATCGGTGGCGCGAAGGGCGTTATGAATTGGAATTACCAGACTCCGAAGGGCGGCATTGGTTTGCTGAAATGGGGTTATTTTTAGGCACATGGCGAGGAGAAAAAGAAGGGCGCACAGGTTATTGGTTGCGCTGGTGGAATGAGGAGGAAAATCTACTTCTGTGGGGTGTCGAACTCTTAGAAAAAGAACGTCAGCGATCTGATAAACTGGTAGCCTACTTACTTTCTCAGGGAATTAACCCTGATGAAATTGATTTAAGCTGAGGTTTGCTTCATAAACCTCAGAAACCCTAAACCTCAGAAACCCTAAACCTCAGAAACCGGGTTTCTTCAAGAAACCCGGTTTCTTTATACCTCACTGTTGCGATAAGCGTTTAACTTCTTCGCCCCCTAATAGCCGATGAGCCTCTTCCAAATAAGCAGGAATTTTATCAGCATGGGGACTATTGCGCAAACATTCCCGCAAATCGAATTCTCGCACCTTATCCGCTTTATTACCAGGAAACCAGTGATCGGCATTTCCTAAGAGATTATAGCGTATTTTGCCATAATCGAGCATATCGTAGGCGATCGCTAAATTCCTCAGCCACAGAATCACTGGCATATTTATATTTCCTGGAGTTTCCTCATGAGTTGGTAAGCCAACTTGCCAAGTTTTTACCCAGTCTTCTCCCAAATGCGCGATGCCTCCGGCGGGCGCAGCCATCGCAGTTTCTTCTAATCTTGCTAAAATTGGCGGTAAAATCTCCGAAGCTTGCTCCAATAATGTCACCGTCTTTAAATGTTCGTCAAAATCCGCAGGTTTTGATGCTCCTATACTCAAAGTATGAACTTGAGGATGACTTAAACAAAACAAATCGTTAAACACCATTGGGCTTAAAGGATCGCAAATTTCTACCAAACGTTTTGGCGGTTGATAAAGCATTCCGCCCTTATTAGATGGACTAATAATAAACACGCCCATATCGTGGCGATTTGCCGCTTCAATTCCCGCCCAATTCCATTGATTAATGTAATACCAGTGGAGGTTAATATAGTCAAATTGATTAGTTTCAATTGTCTTGACAATTAAGTCAGTTGGTGCATGGGTAGAAAAACCAATAAATCTTACCTTTCCCTCCTCTTGCAGTTTCCGTGCCACATCAAGACACCCACCGGGACGGATGGTATCATGTAAAAGCTCTGGCGTATTAATACCATGTATTCCCAGTAAGTCAACATAGTCTAGCTTCAGAAAACCTATAGATTTCTCCCACTGACGCAAAAACTCTTTGGAGTCAGATTTAGGATCAATTTTAGTCTGAACAATTAGTTTTTCGCGAGGCAAAGTGGGTAAAATTCGTCCCAATTGCATCTCAGATGTGCCGTACCCTCTTGCCGTTTCAATATGATTAATTCCGACTTCAAGAGAGCGGCGAATCGTCGCTTCCAGATTTTGTTGATTCTCTTGGGGGATATCTGACTCTGGAATATCCTGCCATTTAAACTGATATCTCATCCCGCCACAGGAGAATATCGGCATTTGTAATTCTGTTCGTCCAAATCGTCGGTATTGCATGATTTTCCCAATCGCGACTCTTCAACTATTTTAAGACAAGCTAATAGCTAACAGCTAATTGTAAAATGAAACAGCCCCCCTTGGTAAGGGGGGTTAGGGGGGTAAACTAATCTACATCTCGTAGACTAAAGGTTTCCCATCTTTAACTTCACCAACTAAAACCACATCTGTCACGCCAACAAATAAACCATTTTCCAGGACACCAGGAATATTATTGAGCGTCTTTTCTAACTCAGCGGGGTTATCAATTGAGTCAAAAGTGACATCAACTACCATATTACCTTGGTCGGTAATTACAGGACCAGCCTTCCTAATCCCCATACGGAGTTCCGGCTTACCGCCCAATTTTGCGATCGCACGCATCACAGGTGTAATCGCCATCGGAATCACTTCCACAGGCAACTTAAAAGTCGATCCCAAACGCTCGACTAATTTACCACTATCCACCACAACCACAAATTTATTGGCGAGAGCATCAACTACTTTCTCACGAGTATGAGCCGCACCGCCGCCTTTAATTAAATTTTTGTTAGGATCGACTTCATCAGCACCATCAATAGCGATATCAATATGGTCTACCGCATCTAGAGTAGTTAAGGGAATACCATACTCTTTCGCTAAAACTTCGGCTTGAAAAGAGGTAGGGATACCCACAATATCTTTAATTTCACCCGATTTTAGGCGATCGCCTATATACTGAATGGCGTAGGCTGTGGTTGAACCCGTACCCAACCCCACGATCGTACCAGATTCCACAAGAGCAGCGGCGGCCTTGCCCACTTCCTGTTTCATTAACTTAACTGGATCAATTTCTGCACTCACTATTAAAATCCTTTAATTAGTACTCAATAGATAGTAGTCAGTAGTCAATAGTCAAAAAACTAACGACGACTGACTACTGGAAAAAAATTAGGGATTACTCGCTTGAGCGGATAAACGCTCTTTGAGGATTGCCAACTGATTTGCCCAGCGGGGATCGGGTTGAATAGCACCAGAGTCAGGTGTACTTGTTGTGCTGCCAGAGGAGCCGCCACGTTGTTTGGGCTTTTTGCCACCACCCCGACGCGGAGCAGCAGTAGGAGTAGCAGTAGCGCTGGTAGTGCTGCCACTACTGCTCTCTGGACGAGATTCGTCATCCTCACCCTTAGACTTAGGCTGCGCTTTTTCAATTTTCAGAGCAGCGTCTTGGAAAATATGACCATTGAACTTCTCAATGATTTCATCAGCTAGCTCATCAGTGGGAACAGTGACAAAGCCAAAGCCCCGACACTTACCAGTTTTGCGATCCTTAATCACCTTTGTGGAAATAGATTTATTCGCGTCTGCAAAAATAGCGTGCAGTTCATCGCGGTTCACTTGATCTTTGGGCAAATTGCCGACATAAAGACGAACGGACATGAGAGATACCTCCAGACATAGACTTTAAAACAAACTTGCTTACACCAGCAATCATCCTGGCTAAGGATAGATTTGATGGACGAATGGTTCTCAAAACCAGACAATCCTCTGACGATCCTTACCAAATTCAACATTACAGACTGATGTAGTAAAATCAAACCCCTTAAAACCCTTCATTGAGAGCAAGCACGACCCCCCTTTTGATCTCAGGGTCGCAGTTCTAACCATTAAAGCTAATGTTTTTCTGCTTCTTTTGATTATTACAGAATATTTACACGATTTATAACGCCAGACAAATTTCTCTAGGCAAGTAAGTATAACAGAAACAACGATACCAAATTCCATTCAAAGATAAAACTTGTACAGTACACTAGACGATCCCTCGCCCCGATCCCCTAACCCC
>NZ_JAMZMM010000385.1 GCF_024178385.1 Limnofasciculus baicalensis BBK-W-15
CAAGTACACCATTTTTATAGGTGGGTTGTGGGAGTTTGGTTGTACTGAAAGAATTCGTTTCACAGAGGATAGCTGCTGTTGTTATTTTGTCTTTAGTAGCATTGGCATTTACTTCAGTAGCAGGGACTAGAAAAACTCCACCAATATAACTATTCAATTCTTCTTTAACTCGCCGAGGGATAAACAAAATATATTCTGTTCGGTATTTTGCTTTGGATACCCCATAGTTGAAGACGGCTTTGTTGGTGGTGTTAGTTGAATAGCTATAATTTACTGTCTCAGTTTTAATACCAAGACCTAGTTTTTCAATGTTATTACTAAATGTTTTATTTTCTAAAAGGTAAGCTTGCTGCGCTCGATTCATTGAGCCAACATATTGTTTTGCTTCTGATTGCTTGGCTTTATTGGCGCAATTAAGACATGATGGCAAAATGAATGATAAAATTGTGGAGATGATTATCCCGTAGCCGATTAAACGCAGTAAGCATCCACAGCCATTAGATTGTTGTTGGGATTTGCTATTCATCAGATTGCCTCTTTAACTGGATATCTTTATTAAAGCCCACGCTTATATGAGTTTGAGACTGAGTAATTTGAGAACCCATCGACTTCTCATCGACTAGATAGACTGAGGGTAAACTTGGATATTGCACTACCCTCAATAGCCGGAAAGTGGTTAAAACTATTGTCTCATAGCTGAAATCCCCTAAAACTGATAACTTCCACCCTTGTCAGTAAACCTCAAAACCCGCCGTGGAATTAATTCCACGGCTAATAGCTGAAGTCCATTAAAATGGACTAAAATTTTGATTCAGTCGGTTTTAACCGACTTAAGCTGTTAGACAGTGGTTTTAACCACTGTCGGGTTATCGCGATAATTGATAAGACTTATGGAGCATCGACACTATTAGTAGATGGTGCGTTAGCTTTCGCATAACGCACCCTACAGATAAAGGGTGAATCATAAATCTATCTCTTCCTTAGTGTCTTAGTGCCTTAGTGGTTTTTAAAATAGCCTAACCACCCCCATCCACCTCATAAAACCAAAAGCCAATTTTCCAAACGGCGAAACCCAGGTAATCGCACGATAATAACAATCGCTATTAAGGGCAGAAATAGCAGCAATCCAAATACCTGTAACGCCACTAATCCTTTACCCCCCACCAGGGATAAATCAGATCCTCGCTGATATAAGATAATGCCCAATAGTAACAGCAGCCCTCCTAATAAACTAGCGGATTTACGGGAAATTTTGCCAATACCTGTGAGTTGCCAAGGATTGCGTAACTTGGTTACACTCCAAACCCCAACTTGTTCGATTCTGGTTAATGTTACTCCAGGGAAGATTAACTCCAGCAATACCAGCATCCAAAATAGTAAACTGGGTGCTAGTGCTAAGGTATGAACCGGAAAAAGTATCAGTTTTAGGGCTTGAGAGTAGTTATAAAATAGAAAAAATATCCATTGGACTATAAATTTAGGCAAACTAATTAAATAGGTAGGTTTAGATAAAATTTCACCACTACCAGAGAGTAAACCTGATAATAAAAAAGCCCCTAAGCATAATAGGGAATACAAACTGGCAATCCGCACTGCTCTTGCCACAGTTTGCGGGTAGCAAAGGGCGTAATTGCTACAAACTTGGAGAATGTAGGAGAATAACAGCATATTGCTTGCGCCCCTACTCGGAGCAATACCATTGCTGCCCATTCCCCACAAAACCGCTATAGTAATTCCCATTAACCAGCTCACAAAATACCTAAATACCTGACGCAATTTAGGTACGGTAACTGGCTTACCAGCGCGGAGAAATAGACAAACACCAGATGCAATACCGCCGATGAAAGTAAGGCAGATACCAATAATAAAATAAGGGGTAACTATAGGTAAATCATTGAAAGGTACACCCAAAGATTTTTGTGCCCAATTAACTACCTCTCGCATTAATTGAGAATCGTAGGGGGCTGTGAAGTGATCCGCAGTATCAGATATTACCAACTGACGGGCAGTATTATTACTGAAATCACCACAGATACTGCCGGGATGGGCACAACCATTAGTTGCTTGTTGCAGCATCTGGCGCAAATCTTTGGGGGGATTGAGTTGTTCGTATAAACCTACTCCTAGCAAGAGATTTGCAGGTGTAGTGGGTGTGGCAAATCCACTCATACTGAGGACAATCGCACTTTGTAATTGCGGTTCAATCTGGGCTAACTGTAAGGCAGTAGTACCGCCAAGAGAGTGTCCAATTATACCGATATGTTCCACGTCAAATCGATCGGGATGCGATCGCACAAATGCCAAAATAGCCCTAGCATCCTCTATAGTACTAGCCTCCAGCTTCTCCATGGATTTATTATTACTATTGATAGGGTAAGATTCCCCAAACCCACCAAAGTCAAATGCAATCGCAGCTATCCCATGTCTAGCTAATTCTACCGCCAAAGGTTCCATCACCGCTTTACTAGCATTAACCCCATGACAGAGGAACATAACTGGATAGGGTACGGGGCTATTTTTGGGAATATAAATTCGACTCATCAAATCCCGCTCGCTATCCAAATGAATAGCGACTGACTCCGCTTCAATCCCATTAATTGGGTAAAATCCTGTCGATATTACCATGCCAATAGATATGATAAAAAGACTCAAAAATAAACCTATATAACGACGAATATTCATATTATCATTAAATTTGTTTGCAATACCATGATACTCCATTGGCGGGAAAAGATTATCTATTTCTTACTTAGTGTCTTAGTGGGTTTTAAAAAATTATTCTTACAGCGCAAATGGAGTAATAGATATTTATCTCGATATACCCGCATATTGTGTTGTTCCTAAATCTTGACTAAAAGTGCAGTAACCTGGACGAAGATAACTTATAAAAATACACCATACCATCGAACTAATGGCAAATACTAATAGTATAGTTAATCCACCAGAGACTACTTCACGCTTTTCTCGAAACTCCATAACCTTTCTCCTTCATAAACATATAAATCGTAGAGCAGGCATCCTGCCTGCGGCTGAGAAACCGAGTTTCTCAGCCCGATAAATTTACAATTACTCCATCCTCTTACCAGGGGAATGTAAATTTACACCATTACTCATCTCACCCACAATCGAACCAATTCCATCCAAAGCACTAGGAATATTGCGCGGATCTAAAAACATCACTTTACTGCTATTACTACTACCAATCTTCATCCCCATCTCCAAATAATTCTGAGCCATTAAAAACTGGAGAGACTTAGCTGAAGATGGATCTTTATGCAGCTTATTAGCAATAATCTCCATAGCCGCCGCCGTACCCTTCGCCTTCAATATTTGCTGCTGCTGTTGTGCCTCCGCATCTAAAATGGCTGCCTTCTGACGTGCTTCAGCTTCAATAATTTGAGCCTCAGCTTCCCCCCTCGCACTATTAATAATAGCTTCCCGTTCCCCTTCAGAAGTGAGAATAGCCGCCTGTTTTTTCCTCTCCGCTGACATCTGCAATTCCATCGCCCCCTGGACAGTTTTAGAAGGAACAATATCCCGCAATTCCACTCGCGTTACCTTCAAACCCCAAGGTGACGTAGCAATATCCAATTCTCGCAACAATATTTCATTAACTTCAGAGCGAGCAGTAAAAGTTTGATTTAACTCTAACTTACCCAATTCCGAACGAATCTGAGTTAACACCAAATTCACCATTGCCCCATGGAGATTTTGCACCTTATAATAAGCACGCTCCATATTCATAATCCGCCAATATACCACCGCATCCACAGTAATCGAAACATTATCCCGAGTGATGCAGTTTTGTGGAGGAATCTCCAATACTTTTTCCCGGATAGTATCTTGGAAAGCCACTTGAGATATAAATGGAGTAATAAAATTCAGTCCAGGTTCTAATTTCTTACCATCATATCTGCCCAAAGTCTCGACTAAAGCTTCCTCACCTTGCTTAATAATCTTGATACTCCCAGATAGAGTAACACTTCCAGTTAGGGCTAAAAATGCCATTAAAAGCCATTCAGACATGATAAACCTCCTAATAAATAAAATGGGGAGTGGGGAGTGGGAAAAAGAGTTAATTTACACAACCTCTGCGAACCTCCTTCCCTACCTCTGTGAACCTCTGCGTTAAAAAAAAAAATACCAAAACTTACACTAAAAACACCCACTAAGAATGGAATAAAATTTCCGGTGCAACAATTAAAGTATTACCTTCTATCCGCAGAACATAAACTTTCTGATTCGGCGCAATCGCAATTTCATAATTCTCACAAAAAGCTTGCCACGAACTACCTTCATACAGAACTCTTCCAGTTTGTCCTGGCAAAATATCTGTTAAAGTTATCGCTTCTGTTGCATCTCGCACAGTATAGTTTTTGCTTCTGAAAAACATCGGGCGAATCCAGATAACTGAACTTAGAGATAGTCCCATCCAATACAACACCTGTAAGTTAAATCCATCGTACATGATGTACTGCCAAATAAACCCAAGTGTAATTCCGGCTCTCCACAAAATTAATGATACAATTAGGGCACTGACTCCCATCATTAAGGAGATAAATTTGGTTCTTCTTAGCCAAGGTTTAGGTAAAAAGAACTCAGCCAAGCAAAGACTAACTCCTGCAACTAACCAAAATAGGGGGGGACTGAAGATAAAGGTCGATTTACTCGTAACCTGTGCCAGTAACCCGATGAAGATAGAAGGCAGTAACACATTAACCTCCTCATAACCGTAATCTATTTACTATTAAGACTCCTGGTTACCTGAGTTGGGGACTGAGTAATTTGAGAACTCATCGACTTCTCATCGACTTAATGGCATAATATATTTATCTCAAATTTTGGACTGGGTGTGGAACCAAAGTTTCAGTTAGACATTCATTAATATTTATCCTTCATCGTGAGGTAGAGAAATGCTGAAGATATCTCCATTTCAGCAATCCTGGCTGAATCACCTCCTCGCGCCGCTAACGGTGGGAGTCGCCTTGGTTGTGTCAGGGGCAATACCCGTGACAGCAAATCCGATAATTTTGCGATCGCAACCGCAAATCTGTTCATCTATAATTTACGGTAGTCCCATTCCCTCCCCCGTACCAGTAAATCCCGTTACAGGTACACCTTGTTCCTTTTCATCCAATAATTATCCCGATTATAATTATCGGGATTATAATTATCGTGATTATGACTATGGGTATGACAACTCGACGAGAAATCCAGTCAGAGGCACAATTCGGAATTCCACTCTAATTAATCCCACCATTATTGATTCCACGATTTCCGATTCAGTATTAATCGATCCGACAATTATCAATTCATCTAGGTATAACCGTAGGGTAATTATCCGCTCAAACGTCATTCAAAGAACACCGGGAATCACGATTCATATTGGCAAATAAAGGAAAACCTAAATAGAAGTTCGTAGTAGGCGATTTATCGCTATCAAGAAGCGAATAAAATATGCTATTTGCGTAATTCCTGTCAAAGAAACCGGGTTTCTCAAAGAAACCCGGTTTCTCTGTACCGCTGAAAAGAGCTGTAACCCAAGCAGGGC
>NZ_JAMZMM010000386.1 GCF_024178385.1 Limnofasciculus baicalensis BBK-W-15
GGGGTGAAAAGGGGGGCAAAAACAAGTATCTTTGCCTTCATTGGGATGCTCCCTTCTACCCAGCCTCGACCGTTTGTTCTGACTAGCTCTTTGCTCGGTCAGATCGATTTACTGATAATCTAAGTTAACAACAGTCCAGATAGCTTTTCGAAGAACCGAGGTAAACTTAGAGCAGTTAAACATCGCGGCATCCAGGTTGTGAATTACGAATAACGGCAAGATAATAATGGCTCAACTCATTTTGATTCGTCACGGACAAAGCCTTTGGAATGCGCTCAACAAATTTACAGGATGGGTAGATGTGCCCCTGAGCGAACGTGGTCGCGCTGAGGCGACAATTGCATCTTGTCGCCTCAGCGGTTATCGGGTGAATGTCTGTTTTACCAGTAAATTAATCCGGGCGATTGAGACAGCGACGATTTGTCTAACCGAACGCGATGACATCTGCGGAGGCAAAATTCCAATTATTAAGCATAAAGAATCTGACCAGGATTGGCACGGCTGGAATAACTATGATGGGAACCCGGCTGAAGAACTGCCTATTTTCACAAATGCTGCCCTTGATGAGCGGTTTTATGGCGAATTACAGGGCTTAAACAAAGCTGACACCGCTGAAAAGTACGGGAGAGAAAAGGTGAATGAGTGGCGAAGATCTTATAGTGTCCGACCACCCGGTGGAGAAAGTTTAGAAGATACGCAAAAGCGGGTGGTTGCTTATTTCAATAGCCGCATTCTGCCCCATCTTCTACAAGGCGATAACGTCTTGATTGCCGCACATGGTAACTCTCTCCGTTCCATTATTATGAGACTAGATCGTTTAAGTCCAGATGAAGTAACCGCGCTAGAATTGTCAACGGGTGTGCCAATTGTGTATGAGCTTGATACCTCTGGAGAGGTGATAGACAAAAAGATTCTGAACGACTAACGATCGATTTACTTGAAAAACAGGACTTACGCAAAGCCTCCAACAGTAAATGTGCCAGTTGCGTAAGTCCTGTTATTAAATAATCGAGCGCACTAATCCACCCTCTACTCGCAGGGCGGCACCATTAATTGCAGAGGCTAAAGGACTAGCAATAAATGCAACTAATGCAGCAACTTCAGAGGTTGAAGCAAATCGCTGAATCAGTGAAGATGGACGAGTCTTAGTAAAAAATTCCTTCTCAACTTGTTCGGCTGAAATATTTTGATCCTTGGCAAGTCCCTCGATAAAAATTTCCACGCCTTCGGAACGGGTTGGTCCTGGCAATACTGTATTTACTGTGACACGACTGCCTGCGGTTGTTTCAGCTAAACCACGACTCAATGCTACTTGTGCAGTCTTGGTAACGCCATAGTGAATCATTTCGGCGGGAATATTCAAGGCAGATTCACTAGAGATAAAAATAATTCGTCCCCAATCTTTCTTTAGCATCAGCGGTAAGTAATGACGTGAGAGCCGTACACCGCTCATAACGTTTACTTCCAGAATATTCATCCACTCCTCATCGGAGATATCTTCAAATGCTTTGGAGCCATAAATTCCCAAGTTGTTGACCAAAATGTTAACTTCTGGCACTTGTTGAAACAACAATTCAACTCCTGCTGGCGTTCCCAAATCGGCGGCAATTCCCTGAAGTTTGGCATTGGGGACACTTTGCTGAATGCGATCGCGGGCATGGTTTACGCGCTCTTGGGTTCTGCCATTGACAATGACAGTTGCTCCTTCCTGGGCAAGTGTCGTGGCGATAGCTAGTCCAATTCCGGCGGTTGAACCGCTCACCAATGCCACCCGATCTGATAGTTGGAGATCCATAATTTCTTAAACCAAATAACGTATAAGCGATCTAGGCTTTTAACTTGCTCAAATAATCAAGCAACTTCCGACTCAATTAGTGGGTATCTACTCCAATTTTACCACCATTTTACTACTTCTCGAAGGCTTGATGATAAAAGATGAATCTGACCAGCGAAACCACAAGATAACTCAGGAGAGAATAGGCTACGATCGCGATCGCAATATTGAAATCAAATATGTTTGCCCCACTCCCTGAAGTAGGACTAATGAATAAGGTAGAAAATGGAGCCATAAAAGGTTCAGATAGATGATTAATCAACTGAGCAAATTCATTTTGGGAATTAGCACCAAACAAACGCAGCACAAACCTCATTCCCAGTAGTATTTCCAGCATTCCTGACAGCCAGAAGATGCTATTAACTATCCAAACAAAGGTAGTACTTCGTTTAGCCGTGCCCAGGCGTTTCTCCTCTTGATGTAGTCGGAAAGCCTCTTCATCATGTTGCAGTTCTTGTTGTCGCTCAAAATTAGTTTCATTATTCTGATTGTTTTTCATTGTTATCCCATTCAATTTTTTGATTTTGGAACTAGTTAAGCTGCTACGCATTTAAACTGATACACTTTTAGCTGTACACGCAATTGGGCAATTTCCTGAGCCATATCTAGTACCATTGCGGCTCCGACTAAGTTTAGTCCCAAGTCTTGACGCAATCGTTTAATCTGAACAATTCGAGCAATCTCGCGGGGATGCAGCATTGAGCCGATCGGCTCGATTACCCCTAACTCAGCATAAATCTTCACAAGCGTAATCGAAGTCTCAGTCACCAATGCGGCATATTCAAAGGTGTAGAGTTGCTCACCTTCGGATGAAACCACAGTTTTTGAAAGGCTGAAGCTCATAATTTAATCTCCTCTAACTGGACACGCGGGTTAAAGCTGGTATGTGCCTGGATTTTTTCGTAGCATTCTTGCTCGATCGGACTGAGGTCTTTTGGCGTGACTATCTGAAGTTTGGCGAACAAGTCACCCCGTCCCCCTTTTTGCAATGTCCAGCCTTTGCCGCGCAGTCTTAGGGATTGCCCCGAGCGTACTCCTTTGGGAACTTTCATCGTCACACTGCCATCGGGAGTTGGCACGCTGATTTTCGCCCCTAAAACCGCTTCATCGGGGCGAATTGGCACATCACAAACGAGGTCATTGCCTTCAAATCGGAAGAAGGGATGCGCCAACATCTCGATTGTTAGATACAAATCGCCGCGCTGTTGAGAGAACGGACTAGGACTACCTTTCCCTTTGAGCCGAATTCGACTGCCTGGTTTTGCGCCTGGGGGAATGCGGACATCGATAGTTTCGTCATAGAGTTGCGGTTTAGTGCGGTCTTGGCGGTTTCCGTCGAGAGCAACTGCACCAAGAATCAGCCGTTTTTGGACACCGTGAAACGCTTCGGAAAATGTGAGTGCGATCGCGGCTTCGGTATCCGGTGCGGGCGCTTGAGAACGAAATCCGTCACCAAAATCAAAGCCACCCGTCGGAGCATGACCAGTAGAGGTTCTACGTCCCGATCGACCTAGCAGATCGTTGATAAATGAATCAAAGTTGTCGTACCGATCGAAGTCGTCCGCCGAAACGTTAGTTCCTCTGGGGGTTGGCGCTTCACTGTATCCGGGCTGCTTCCAGTGCTGACCAAACCGATCGTACTTTTGTCGCGTTTCTGGATCGGAGAGTACCTCATTTGCTTGATTGAGATCTTTGAATTTTGCTTCTGCGTCTTTATCTCCAGGATTGAGGTCAGGATGGCATTTACGGGCAAGCTTGCGGTAAGCCCGTTTAATTTCTTCAGGAGTTGCAGTTTTGCTTACTCCCAGGATGGCATAGTAGTCTTTAAAGTTTGTTGCAGTTGGCATCACTATGTCCTTTTGCTAAGAATGCCTTTTCTTTCATAAATTTTGTGGATAATTTTATTTGATTCTGGCAATTGCCTCCTGAAGAAGATCGATCCTAAAAAACATACCTGATTTAATCTGCGATCGGTCTAGTTTTGAGCAAGTCGATGGGAACTAGAGTGTTGTAAACCAGATACGGTTGCTCGACTATTCAAGATAAGTGGAGAACAACATTGAAAGTGCAAAACTTCCGATAAACGTCAAGGTAGACCAGTTTGTATCTTGAGTTTGATGGGCTTCAGGAATAATTTCTTCAGCGATCGCCACCATCAAAGCACCTGTTGTAAAAGCCAGCACAATGAGTTTGAGCAAATCAGCTTGTCCGCGCAATCCCCAATAACCTAGCGTCGCGCCCAGCCAAACAGGAATAATAAATGCGGCAAGTAACAAAAGTCGCTCTGTTCGCGGAATCTTCTGACTCTTAAACGCTGCATTAGTCACAAATCCTTCTGGAATATGAGCCACAACTCTCGCCGATGCCAGCACCACCCCTAGATGAGGCGAGATCGTCAGACTGGTGCCAATCATTAAGCCATCGCCAAATAAGTCGATCGCAATGCTCAGAAAAATCGCTAAACTTACAGTATTGAGGCTGCAAAGATGCGATCGCATCATCCACATCAAGAATGGTTTCATAATTCTCAGTTGCCCAGCCGAGTGGTTTAAATAGAATAGTTTGGGCACCCGATCCGATTAGGCTTTTCGCCGCTTGGTTCAAATCGGGCTGCGACCAATTGACGAACGGTGTGTCATGATTTATCCAACCGATCGATACGAGCGGATATTCATGCTGCAACTCCGCTTGCACGCGATCGTAAAGGATTTGTCCATCAATCACCCCAGTTAACAGTCCTTGCGCTTTTTCTGGACCACCGTGAACCGTTAATATAATGCCAATCTGAGACTCAAAAAAGCGACTTCCGTCTCGCTGATTCAGAGCCTCCTTAATCTGACGGACCAGCAGAGCAATATAGGCAGGTTCAGTCGCAAAGGATGGAATATATCGAATTGCCTTGAAGATCGAATGTTGAGGCTCATTCAGAGATGCGGTTGCTGCAATAACTTCATTGACTTGCTCTACAGCTATTTTGCTCGTGAATGCAGAATCGACCACCAGCAAAGGATAAATCAGCAAATTCTGAAAGCCTTTCTGAATGATATCTGCCATAACTTCTTGCACAAAGGGTTGGCAGAAATAAAAGCCTTTGAACACTTGTACCTGACTTCCCCAGCGGTCTTTTAACTTTTCTTCGATCCCAAGACGTTGTTTTTCAAAAATATCATTTTCAGGCGACATGAAACGATTGTGCTTGACTCCAAAATTGTACAAATCTTGAAGTGTGAGCAGCCAACCAGCAAGAGGATATAGCCACTCTGGAATTGACACAAACTGAGCTGCAATGTATTTAGTTGCAGCTTGGTTATAACTACTGAGATCCCGGTAAGATTCCACTTCGCCATACCCTGCAAGCAAAACTGCAACACGATTTGCTTGCAGCAGCGCAACGCTATCGTCGTTGTGTGGTGCGACGGGCTGCGTCGATTGAGATTGATGACTAATCATTTTATTCCTGCTTATAAGAAAATAGCATGAAAACCCCGTGACTTTAGTCCGGGGATGAAATGCAGTTGCAGACTTGGGTCTGCCATGATAGTATTAATCGGTCAGTATAAGACATAAAAACCTACCCCCGGACTGGAGGAAAGTTTACGCCCGATGAGCCAGTTGTAAGACTGGGATAGCAGACCGCCAAGAGGCAACAGGATTGCGCACGGGAACCTGATTCATCAGGATATTAGGGCTGCGAAG
>NZ_JAMZMM010000047.1:0-7580 GCF_024178385.1 Limnofasciculus baicalensis BBK-W-15
TATTTAATTCGTCTCAAGACACTTAAAGCACCAAATTTAAAACTATTGAAACCCACGGAGATAGATGATGAAACGAGAAGCCCTGGTTATCTTAGGAATTGGATCGATAGTTGCTGGAGGAATCCCGATCGCTCAAGCGCAATCCGGGATGCCATATAACTCAAACAATAGTGCCGTTACCCTGTCTGGCGAATCCCTCCGCACCGTTGAAAATCGCACAGTATCCGATGATTACCGTTCCTTTTTCCCTGGAAACTCCCAGAATTCACAGAATGGGAATGCCCAACCCACAGGAAACAACTCATTCCAACCCAGCTTGGAGTTAAACAATCGCCTCCAAATTGTGGTTGGGGATACCCTAAATTCTGGCGACTCTCTCGATTTGTTCCCAAATACTGGCGATGCTGGGGATCGTCAACGAGTCAAGTTACAAGTTCCCCTCAATGCGGAATAATCTGGAGGTAAGAGCTAAGAGGTAAAACTTAAAACTCTCTTCCTCATTACTTATTCCGCTCCCCTTCCAGATTAAGAAGTCACATATTCTCAGTTTGAACTCAAATCTTGCACCAGCAATAAAAACCGGGTTTCTTGCCACTGAGAAAGGTGAAACTATTGAAGGTTCCCAAAGAAACCCGGTTTTTTAGCTATGGATAGGGTAAGATCTCAGATCGAATCAACTTGTGTTAGCTTGATATATCTCTTGCCCAAGATAATCTCAAACTCGGTACCTGGCTCTACAGCTAGCCTTTTCGTATAGGCGGAACCAATCAACAAGTTCCCGTTAGACTGAACAGCAATCCGGTAACTAGCAGTACGTCCACCGCGTCTCCCTCCTTCCGTCTCATCTTGACTATCCAAGTCAATTCCCTGAGCCTCCATCAAAGCATTCAGGAAGCGCATTAAATTCACCCGTTCCACGCCATCTTTCGTGACAGTGGAATAGCCGCAAGCCTTAGCTTTATCTTCCCGACTTTTATCGCGCAAGTCTTGAATCTTGAGCAACAACTCCTCTCCCTCTAACGGGGTTTTTTTGGCATTCTTGGCAATCTTGTTAGACATTAATCTTTCCTCACTTTAAACTTGTTGGCATTTTTTACACAATATCCTGACCTTCAATCCCTAGATTTTGGTCGATCTGGTCTCAAAATCCGGGCAGGTTAAACAGGTATCCTGTCTTGGCGACAACTCAAACTTGTCCTGACAGTATCCAGAAATTTTAACACCAGTTGGTGTTAAAAAACTTAACAACCTTATTCAGGCAGGTTAAACAGGTATCCTGTTTTGGCGACAACTAAAACTTGTCCTGACAGTATCCAGAAATTTTAACACCAACTGGTGTGATAAAACCTAATCGCGTTACATTATTTGATCTAGAAGGAAAACGACTCCCTCAGTCCATCCTTGTTGAATCAAGAAAACCCTTTGTTTACCCAACCTCCTAACGGTAATGGATTATGGGATCTAAACAGGCAGATGAGATATCGACCAAGAGGTTGATAATGAGGAAGGATACCGAGACGAAAACTACTTCCTTCTGTACCACTCTTTGACAAAGCAAGAGTCAACAGCCCCTCCCACAAGGGGATGGGGCTTGTAAACTGTGACGCATTTTTAGTCAGCTTTTGCCATAAATAAACAAACTTTGGCTCGACATGAGAGCGAACTTTTTCCCACTCCTCAATTAAATAGTCAGGTTCAACAGAGAAATCGTGTTGTTCATCTTTAGTGACGAAGGGTTGATAGCAGTCACTAGTTTTCACCCGCCACTCTCATGACGGTGGCTTTCAAGATCGAGTTCGGCAGACTAGTGCGTCGGTTAAGGCGGAGTAGGAACTCTCCCCTCTCACCCGTCACCTGTCACCTCTTCAACGAATCATTGATTTTAATTATAAATATAATTGATACTAATTAATAGAAGTTTTATGCACGCAACCGTCAGGAAGTCAATATTAGGAAACTATGATGAAAACTCAACTTGACGGCCAATACCTGCAATAAGTATCAGCCCCCTGACCGACCTCATGCCATATAAGAATAACTAATTTAATATTCAATTAACAATTTCATTTTTAATCCCCTTTAACCTCTCCAGCTTTTTCTCGTAGTATCAGAAATGAAGCAAATACCACCTAGCCCGCCTGATTACATGCTTGTGCTAGATGTACCCCCTGTGCTTCATTAGGATTAATACTGCCGTTTCACATCAAAACCAGAGGAATACTAATGGCGAAGACTTACAAAGTTACCTTAAAAACCCCGGAAGGTACTCAGGAACTTAATGTTAAAGATGACGAGATCATTCTTGACGTAGCCGAAGAACAAGGTTTGGATCTTCCCTTCTCCTGCCGCGCTGGTGCTTGCTCGACCTGCGCGGGCAAACTGGAAAGTGGTACAGTTGACCAAGGAGATCAGTCTTTCCTCGATGACGATCAAATTGAGGCTGGGTATGTGCTAACCTGTGTAGCCATGCCTACATCAAATTGCGTCATCGTTACCCATAAAGAAGACGAACTGTACTAATACAGACAAAAACTGGGTTTCTTTGAAGAAACCCAGAAGAAACCCGGTTTCTCCAAGAAACCGGGTTTCTGGGCGTATTTTGCTAAAATTGCTAATTGCTCCTTTTAAATAACCGATCGAGTATAGATGGTTGGGCTTTGACTTCTTGAGCTGGTTGTCGCCAAAAAACAATTGAATCATCTAGAGGCTTAATTTGAGCGCCGGGATAGTAAAAACTGAGAATCTTCTCCCCTGACCAACCGAGTTTAGCTAAATTATATGAACCGTATTGACTCAATCCGACACCGTGTCCCATCCCACCACCAACAAAGGCATACCCTGTTAGTGTTTTCGCCTCATCATAGATCGGCTCCAGATAAAAAAGAGTACTTATGGGAGGAGTAAAGGCGCTGCGAACCTCATTTTTACGGAGTTCAACCACACCCTTATCAGTTTGCACCTTAAGAGTAAGAATACGTCCCGCAGGCGATCGCTCCACCACTTGCATCCGTACAATTTTGGTAAAGTTGGCAAGGGGGTTTTGGGTTCGTGTCAGATAGCGTTGCAAATCGGCGGTAATCTGTTCTAGATTATTTTCTCTACGCCAGCGGAAAAGCTCCCTACCACTTTCGTTAAATCCTTCCTTTAAATTAATAAACTCGCGGAAATTTTTTTCATCAGCTAAGGATTTTTGGGACAAATTCCAAACCGGATTAGGCGAGTCGATCGCAGCTTTAAGATAAGGACGTTCCGCACCATTCCAGGTATCAGAAAATGGTGAGATGACACCGCCAGAGGTGGCAGCATATAAAGCATCTACTAGCTCGTTGTTATAGGTTAACACCATCCCATTTGTGGCTGCGATCGCTTGATCTGCCCTAGCTACTGTGCCAGTTAGTCCCTTATATACCTGACAGTGGGTATCGGCACAGATTTCGTAGTTATCTGCCACAAATCGGCGCAGGTTCCGCAGAGCGTAGGTTCGAGCTAGAATAGTTTGAGCTTCTACTGCTGCATAAGGTGCGGCAGGTCCAATTTCATGAGGAACCACACCCCGCAGATAGGTTTCGATGGGAACTTGATTGACAAGAGTGTAGCTTCCGTAGGCATTAGGCTGAATTCTTAGAGATCCCCCATAAAGACGAGGATTTTTGTTATCCGCACCTTGACTCACCTGAATCAGATTTTTTCCGGCGGAAATCTCTAACCACCCTCTGGTATAACGATAACCATCTATGGAAAAAGATACCCGTTTCGCTCCTGGCAAAACTTGGGTTTCCAGACGGACATTTTTTTCGCCTTGGGCATTAAGATTTTGCAGTAGTAAGCGTCGCACTAAGGGGGTTGGATAGACATTTCGTTTCGCCCAAACCTGCCAACGTTCCGGTTGAACTATTTCTACCTCAACACCCCGTGCTTTCCACCGCGCAGCGTCATCTTCTGCTGTTTCAAAGGTAGCACGATCGCTGAGTACTAAACGTTCTTCCACAATCGGTTTCGGTAGCTGTTGCATCGCCATTTCTACCTTGACGCTGTTGGCTTGCACCGTTTTTGGTTCCATATTGCCTGCCAAAAACTTAAGCGTCAGGATATCCCCTGAAGTTGCTTCTAAGGTGAGCTGATCCGTAGCTTCATTACCAAAGCGCTGGATGATGCCCACTTTTAGCTCTACATTCTTCACGGTTGCTCCTGATGCCGAAGAGCCAACCACTAACGAGAAGCAAAGGGCTATCCAGAAGGTATTTGTTATTTGTTGTTTGTTATTTGTTATTTGTTGTTTGTCATTGGTCATTTGTTGTTTGTTATTTGTTGTTTGTTGTTTGTTATTTGTTGTTTGTCATTTGTCATTTGTCATTTGTTATTTGTCATTTGTTATTTGTCATTAGTTTATCAGAATTTTGGTAACTATCACGAAAAAAGTCAAGGGAAAACACCGTTGGCGTAGCCTGCGCTTCGCGCATACTCCGAACTCTTACCTCAAATTAATCTTCAGTAGCAGTCAAAAGTATTTCACCTTTCCTCATCCGTTTAGCAGCATCAAGTAGTGCTTCTTCCAAATAAGGCTTAGTGAAATAGCCACTTGCGCCAAGTTGAGATGCCATTTGCCGATGTCGTTTGGCACCGCGAGAGGTGAGCATGGCGATGGGTATCTGACTTAGTGTCTCATCTTTCTGAAGCCGAGAGAGTAATTCCAAACCGTCCATTCTGGGCATTTCAATATCACAGAAGACAATATCACAAGGGAGTCCCGATCGCAGTTTTTCCCAGGCTTCTTGGCCATCACGAGCCTGTTCAACTCGATACCCAGCTTTAGAGAAGGTGAGGGAGAGGAGTTCGCGAACAGTAATAGAGTCATCTACAATCAAGACCATCGGTTCATGTACAGTTTCTGTATCTTGGTCAGAGGGAATTTGGGGTTCATCCCTCAACCAAATCATGGCGCTATCTTTCCGCAGCCTTCCTAGGCTCAAGTCGATTAATTCCAGCACGTCGGCAATTGGCATAATTTTGCCATCCCCCAAGACTGTGGCTCCAGCAATTCCTACTGGTTTAGGTGCCGGACCTTCTAGTTGTTTAATTACGATTTCCTGTTCGCCTAAGACTTGATCTACCTGGATGGCGAGGAAGTTACCCGGGCTGCGTAAGACCACAATTGAGATCAGGTCGTCTTCCCGTTTACCCCCATAAACATTACCACGACTGAGCTGACGATTGTAAGCCAGGAGATCGGAGAGGGGTTGAAAGGTGAGGAGGGTATCGCGCCAGCGAATACAAGGTTTACCTTCCTCATTGATTTGAATGCGATCGCTCGGCAAATCGAACATGTCTTCTACCCCGTCTATGGGGAAGGCAATCCGCGCCCGCTCAGACAGACAGCAGAGGGCTTTACAAATACTCAGGGTGAGGGGCAAACGAATCGTAAATGTGGTGCCTTTGCCCAGGGTGGAATCAATATAAATATCACCTCGAATTTCACTTAAGCTGGTGCGGACTACATCCATACCAACACCGCGCCCTGAGAAGTCATCTGCTTGATCTTTGGTGGTAAAACCTGGGTGGAAGAGAAAGTCGTACAAATCCAAACGTGTGAGAGTTTTTGCTTCGGCGGGGGTAATCAATTTCTGCTCAATTGCCTTTCTCCTGATCCTTTCGGGATCGATACCTGCCCCATCATCGGAGATGGAAATGACGGTTTGGTTGCCCTGATGGAATGCGTTGAGAACAATTTGCCCCACGGCTGGTTTTCCAGCAGCTTTGCGGATATCTGGTGTTTCAATCCCGTGAGTTAGGGCGTTGTTAACCAGGTGAGTCATGGGATCGTTGAGGTGTTCGAGAATCATTTTGTCGATTAGGCTTTCCCTGCCATCAACACTTAATTGGGCTTCTTTGCCCAACTTCATGGAAATGTCACGCACTGCACGATGGAGTCTATCTGCATTTTGGGCAAAGGGTACCATTCGCGATCGCGTCAATCCTTCTTGGAGTTGGGTTGTTACCTGGCGCAAGTTGCGAGTTACCTGATCTGTTTCCTCGACTAAAAACTCGATATCAGATGCTGACTCTCGTACTTGGACAATTAGCTCGATCATTTCTTGGGAGAGCAAATGGAACCCGGTGAATCTGTCCATTTCCAGGGGGTGATATTCTACACCGCTGCTGTTATTGTTTTGGCTGCGATCCTCTGAATTGAATGAGGTTCTATAGTTGTGGTGACTAGCCAACAAAGAGCCTTCTAAAAGCGATCGCTCATACAAATCCCGCATTCTGGAGCCAACATCGCTGAGGGCGATTACTTGATGCTGTAAATTATCTAGAAACTGACGCAGGCGTTCTTGATCTTGCTCTAAACTATTGCGACTGACGACTAGTTCTCCCACTAGGTTACTCAGGCTGTCTAGGTGTTTTGCTGAGACTCGCATGTTCTGCTCAAACATTTTAATCCGCCGAGGTTGGGGGCGATTCTGTCGCTGATCTGAGCGATTTGTTGGCGTGCCACCCATGCTTTGTTCAGCTTGTTTGAGCATTTCTTCTAGTTCATCATCTAGGGAGTCTTGCGCTTGAGGTGTCTTGGCTGCTATTTCTTTTGATTTATTGGTTTGTTTCGGTGTTATTTCATCTAAGAGAGAGTCTAGGCGATCGAAGGAATCAGTATAATTTAAGCTAGGGGAGCCACTGGCAATAGTCGTATCTAAATCTAATAGGGCATCTAATTCATCTAACTCATTGATACTGGTACTGATACTTTGAGTATCTGGTGAATCTAGGAGGGCATCTAATTCATCTAACTCATTGATACTGTCACTGATATTTGGGATTCCTTGTCGATTTAATAGGGCATCCAATTCATCTAATTCATTTATTTCTTCCCAGTTAACTGCTCCTTTTATTGAATCTTTATTTGTATTTAATTCTGCTGGTACGCCTGATTCATACACCTCGTTATACACCACATCTTCCTCCCAATTTAAGTCATCTATGGATGATCCTGACAAGGATGGATATTCTGAAATATTATCAGTGGCTTCACCGAATAATGCTTCTAAGTTTTCACGATCTGATTGAGTCGGTTGTGGAATTTCTTCCCAATCAAATAGTCGGGTTTCTGCTTCCCTTTCAGGATTTAACTCTATTTCCGGATCTGAAGTCTGTCCAATTAACAAATCTTCATCCCAATTGAGATCGCCTATAATTGATGACTCTGATAAAGATGAATCCGCTGATAAATCATCTGTTGTCTCACTAAATAACGCTAATAAATCTTGATTATCTACTGGACTTATTTCTATGTTTTCGTTTCCATCAAACAGTTCAACTTCTATCTTATTGTCTGTTTGTAACTGTATTTCTGTTTCTGACTCCGATCTCTCACTGGTGAAGAAATCTTCATCCCAACTCAACTCATCAGTGGCTGCTTCTAATAAAGATGGAGAGTTGGGCAACTCATCTGTTGCTTCACCAAATAAAGCTTCTAAATCTTCATGTGCTGCTGGTTGATTTTCGGGAATTTCGTTCCAATCAAATAATCCTATTTCTACTTCCGTTTCTCTTTGATACTCAACTTGTTTATATGTGTCTGATGC
>NZ_JAMZMM010000047.1:7680-22901 GCF_024178385.1 Limnofasciculus baicalensis BBK-W-15
GCCACTGGGTAATAAATCTTCCTCCCAATTGAATTCATCTATGGATTCTTGGACTTGCGATCTCTCTGAAGTCGTTTCTCCAAATAGGGATTCTAAGTCATCGCTGGGGGCTTGAGTAAATTCTGGAGTTTCTGCCCAATCAAACAATCCGGTTTCGGCTTCATCTCCTCTCGGTAACTGGCTTTCTCTATTTGATGCGCCACTGGGTAATAAATCTTCCTCCCAATTGAATTCATCTATGGATTCTTGGACTAAGGATGGAGACTGTAATATCTCAGGAGTCGTTTCTCCAAATAGGGATTCTAAGTCATCTGCGGATTGAGAATCTTCTGGAGTTTCTGCCCAATCAAATAATCCAGTTTGGGCTTCATCTGCTGTCGGTAACTGGATTTCTCCGTCTGATGCGCCACTGAATAATAGATCTTCCTCCCAATTGAATTCATCTATGGATTCTTCTACTAAAGATGGAGACTGTAATATCTCTGGAGTCGCTTCTCCAAATAGGGATTCTAAGTCATCACCAGGGGATTGAGGATCTGCACTTACTTCTTCATCGAATAAAAACGCATCATTTTTAGTGAAAATTGGTACTGAATCTGGAGTATTATCAGGAAAGTCGTCGTCAAATAAATCATCTGAGAATCCCTCAGATATATCCACTTCAAAATTTAGAAACTCTAGTTCTTCGTGTTCTCTTGCTGTACTACCACTTTCCGCTTTGCCAAAGGAATTGGTACTCTCCAGTAATTCGTTTAAGTCCCATTCTCCCCGATCGTGTTCTTCATTTGAGCCATTGGACATGAGGAATTGGGACGAATCTGCTGAGGTGTCGATTTCCCATGAGTCTATTTCCCAATCGGTTGTGGTTTGTTCGGCAATATTATTGTCTGCTAAGAAGTTTCCGTCAAACAAACTATCGAAGTCTTCTGTTGAGATAGTAGGAGTTGTGATGGTGTCTGGACTATCAGCATCAAATAGTAGATCGGAAAATTCATCGTCTGCACGTAGTCTTGCTTCTGAATGAAGATCGCGCTTTCGTGAGTTAGTTCCGTTTGAGGCTTCTTCTCCTAACCAATAGCCAAAATCGTCGGTAGTCGATCCTTCTGTTTGGTAAACTCCTGTACTGCCTACATCACCAATTAAGTCAGCAAAATCATTTTGGTCGTTCTGACTGAATGAGTTTCCTATTTCCAATCCTAAATGGTTATCGTCCAGATTGATTATTTCCTCTTCTTCCCATGTTTCATCCAAATCTGGGGTTTGTCCTTCAAAAATATCCGCCAAGGTATTGATTTCGGCAATTCCCATTTCTGGTTCGATGTGGTCAGGAAGTTGAGAATTAGAAGTTGGGTAGGGGGAAGATTCGTGTTGTTGCCAATTCAATGAATTCGATCCTTGTTTACCTCGTCGGTTTCGCTCTTCTGAATTATCTGGCTGTATAGAAGTTGGCTGATCTTGAATATAAGTTTCGTCTTTTTGGATATAAGTGTCTCTGTTGTTAGTCCAAGGACTGATTGAAGATAGATTATTAGAAGACTGTTCGAGTACTGACATTATTCCATTGTTTTGAGATTTTATGGAGGTATTACTATTTTTGTAGTTATAATCTTTGACAGTATTGGTATCTTTAGTCCGTCCTGGAACTAGTGCTTTTAGTTCTGTACTGGGGGTAATTTCAACGGAGCGTCCTGTTAGAGCTAATTCCTGAGCTTGTTTAATTTCCTTAATCGTCAGATTGGCTAGGTGGCGATAGGAATTGTCGCCAATTGCGATCGCACTTCGTACTGTTTCTAGTAATTCTCCCCATCCGGGCACATGCAAGTCTTCTCCAATTTGAAAAAGACGTTGACAATGGTTCTGCAAAGCCCCACGATGTTCGGGGGTGTCCGATTGCTTAAATAGTTGCAACATTTGCCGCAGTTCGACTAGCACATCCCGTTTAAAGCTACTGGGTAATGGTTTACTATTTTGCTCTGTGGACTCAACTAAGGTTTGCTGTGGATTTTGGATAGTAGTCACTGTGCTGCCACCGTTATTTTGGCTGAGGTTTTCCAGATGATTGTTAAGTTGCTCGAAAATTAGCTCAGTGTTTGAGAGAATCTTCCCTGCTGTTTCATCGGTTAATCCCAAGGGAGTTTGGAGTTGCTCTACCAAGCTCTCCAGGATATCAAATACTTGCAAAAATAGGGATTCTAGCTGATAGTCACTCTTGATTGGGGATTCTTGGAGGAGTTTGAAGGAGTCTTCTAGGCGATGAGCAGTGCGATGAATGCTATTGATTCCCAACATAGCTGCCCCGCCTTTGACGGAATGAGCAGCACGGAAGAGTTCGTTGAGCATTTCAGTATCTTCCATGGTGCTTTGCAGATTTAGCAACCCCTGCTCGATTGTATTGAGGTGATCTTTTGCCTCCTCAATGAAGTAGCCCATGATTCGCTCTTGTTGTTCCTGCTGCATCGCCATGTTCCTCAAAGAGTTTTGAGTTGAGTCATCAGTTCTAACCATCGATAGTTTAACTGTAGCCAATCTATTGAAGATCGACATCAATATCTATATCATCCCATAAAGTCTGTTCACTACTGGCTCCAGACCCCCCTATCTTACTCTTTGAGGGTATAAGTTCAGCGGCAAGAGGAGTTAGAGTCAAGGAAGGGAGGAGGATAGAAGTGACAGTAGTTACAATAGTTGCAGAATTAGTCTGGAGTTTTGGGTAACCTTCTTTTTTCTTCACATCCACCTAAACTTCTCTATCCTGAACTTAGATATCGATATCATGGTTGGGAATGTAGTGGTAGGGTGAATAGATTGATCGTAAAGCATCACTTCGTTGTTTCCTGTATTTTAATCTAACAAACCACAAATAACCAATAACCAATAACAAATCACCAATATGGCAACAGGGCACAATTTTATTTTAGATCTGATGACTGTTCTGGGAGCTGCGGCTGGTGGGGGATATCTCGCCAAAACATTACGCCAGCCTGTCCTCTTAGGCTATTTAGTCAGTGGTTTAGTAGTAGGACCATTTGGCTTGAAACTTTTAAGTGAAGCCAATGAAATTAAACCGCTGGCAGAAATAGGTGTAGCGTTCCTATTATTTGCTCTAGGGGTTGAATTTTCAATTGCTGAATTCAAACGGGTTAAAGATATTGCCATAAAAGGTAGTTTATTACAAATTGGCATAACTATTACTCTAGTCGCCCTTTTAGCAACTGCCATTGGTTGGGTTGAGGGATTGGCTCAGGGGATATTTTTGGGAGCAATTCTTTCTCTTTCTTCAACGGCTGTAGTCCTGAAATCCCTCACTGAAAGAGGTGAAATCAATACTCTCCACGGTCAAGTCATGTTGGCAATTTTGATTGCTCAAGACTTGGCTTTAGGACTAATGCTAGCCATTCTGCCTGCACTCAACCAACCTGCTAATCTTGCCTCGGCACTTCTGGATGCTCTGCTGAAGGTGTTGGTATTTATTGCTGGGGCTTATGCTTTTGGTCGTTGGGTGGTTCCCCCAGTAATTAAAAGTGTCGCCCAAACTGAGAGTAATGATCTATTTCTGATTACCGTAATTGCGTTGTGTTTAGGGGTAGCTTTGACAACAGATGCTCTCGGTCTTTCTATTGAGATGGGGGCATTTGTAGCGGGATTAATGATTGCTGAGATTGATTATTCCGATCAAGCATTGGCTAAAGTACTGCCGTTAAGAGATACATTCGCAACTCTGTTCTTTGCATCGATTGGGATGTTAATTAATCCATTTGTTTTAATCGATAATCTCGGATTAATCTTAGGGTTAGTTACCGTGGTTATGCTAGGGAAAGCGATAATTATCTTGCCGATTGTCCTCAAATTTGGTTATTCATTCAAAACAGCATTCATCACCAGTTTTGGACTAAATCAGATTGGGGAATTTTCTTTTGTATTAGCCTTAGTTGGTTTAGAAAATGGATTTCTCTCGGAAAATCAATACCTCCTACTTTTAGGAACAACTGCAATTACCTTAGTTTTAACACCAGTTTGGCTGAGATTCTCTCCCCGTCTCGCAGATGAATTAGGAAATTTGCCGGGATTAGCCAAGTACCTCCGTAAGTTTCGAGATACTAAAGCCCTATCAATTCCAGAAACCATTCGCGATCATGTTGTCGTAGCGGGTTACGGAAGAGTTGGAGAAATTATTGTCAAAATCCTGCACAGTCAGGGATATAACGTCTTGGTAGTAGAAAATAGTGAGGCAGCAATTCAAAAGTTGAGAATTCAGAAAATCCCTTATATTTTTGGTGATGCTGATTCGGAAATGGTATTGGAAAAAGCCCATTTGGAAAAGGCAAAAGCTTTGGCAATTGCTTTGCCAGATCCGGCGAGTACTCGGTTATTACTAAAACGGGCTTTAGAATTTGCTCCAAAATTAGATGTGGTTGTCCGGTGTCATGATAATAATGAAATCGATCTTCTGACTCAATTAGGGGCAAAGGAAGTAGTACAACCGGAATTTGAAGCTGCCTTGGAAATCGGCTCGCACCTGCTAATAACTCTAGGAGAAAAACAGTCAATTATCCAATCTGTAATTAATGCTATCCGTACCGATCGGTACATAAGTATTAGACCAGAAAGAGGTGGAACTTTACTGCGAAAAGATTTGAAGGAAGCTTCATTAGAATTGCGCAGTACATGGGTAACTGTAGAGAATGGTTCTCCTTTAAATGGGATCGCATTAGCCGCAGCAGATATTCGTAATTTAACGGGAGCAACAGTAATGGCAATTCAAAAGGGCGACCGTACTCTATACTATCCAAAAGGTCAGACAATTTTAAGTTCGGGCGATCGTTTGCAGGTGGTTGGTGAACCAGAAGAATTGGCAGGATTTCGAGACTTGATGATGGGGCGTTTACTGATTGGTTCACAATACAATCATTGGGTAACTTTGACAGAAAAATCGACACTAGTGGGGATGAATCTAACCGATATCCAGGATCGATATAATGTGGGGGTTAAATCGATACGCCGACATGGGAAACTATTGAATTCTATTAAAGGTGGAATGGCATTCCAGTCGGAAGATTGCCTATTGTTACAAGGAGAGCGCGATCGCGTTGAGGTAGTTGAGAAATTGGCAGCGGATGGGGTAACGGATGTAACGGATGAATTGTTGACTAATAACTAATAACAAACAACAAACAACAAACAACTAACAACTAACAACTAACAGAATTGGAATTTTGATGATAAACTCTGTTCCTTTGCCTAACTGAGAAATACAACTTAATTCCCCTTGATGTTTTTCTACCACAATTTCGTGACTAATTGATAATCCCAATCCCGCACCCTTCCCGACAGATTTTGTGGTGAAAAATGGGTCAAATATCCGCTTTTGTTCTTCCTCAGTCATTCCAGTACCATTATCACTAATCCTAATGGCAACTGTAGATGAGAGGGGAGAAGTGAGCGGTGAGATAAATTCAGATTTTTCTATTACCTCTTCCCTTTCACATATTACCTCTTCCCTTTCAGTAGAAATAGTAATTACCCGTGGAGAAGGTTGATTTTCTAAGGCATCAATTGCATTGTTAAGTAGATTCAAAAATACTTGATTCAACTGACTCGCATAACAGGTAATTTTTGGCAGTTGATCGTAATTTTTAATTACCTCAATCGCGGGGCGATCGCCTTCTGCTCGCATTCGGTGCTGTAACATGAAGAGGGTATTGTCGATCCCGTCATGAATATCTACAGTTTTGATTTCGGATTCGTGGAGTCGGGAAAAGCTACGGAGTGAGAAAACAATCTGTTGGATACGTTGAGCGCCAACTTGCATAGAATCGAGTAACTTTGACCAATCATCTAATAGAAAATCTAAATCTATCTCTTCTATAAAATCATCAATTTCTGGTGTCGAATTTGGGTAAGTTTTCTGGTATATTTTAATTAGGTGAATCAGGTTTTGGAAATATTGTCGAGCTGGAGTAAGATTGCCCCAAATAAAGCTGACTGGGTTATTGATTTCGTGGGCAATTCCCGCTACTAATTGTCCCAAGCTGGACATTTTTTCGATATGAATTAGTTGGGCTTGAGTACGTTTTAATTCTTTTAAGATTATTTCTAACTCTTGGGCTTTTTCTCGTTCTCTTGCTTCACTTTTTCGCAATGCTTCTTCTACTTGTTTGGGCCCAGATATATCTCTGGTGGAGCCAACCATCCGCAATGGTTTTCCCTCATCATCCCATACAGCTTGCCCCCGATTTTCCACCCATTTGTAGGTATTATCTTTACATTTCAGGCGATATTCTACAAAGTAATAGGGAATTTTCTGATCGAGGTAATCTTGAGTAGCAAGCATCACCCGGTAGAGATCGTCTGGATGAATGCGGTAAACCCATTCATCCCAGTGGTTTTGTATTTCACTATCGGCATATTCTACTATTTCTTTCCAGCGAGGAGAAAAGAATGATTCACCCGTATTGATATTCCAATCGTAAATGCCGTCGTTATTACCAGTTAAGACTAATTGCCAGCGTTGTTCACTTTCTCGTAATGCTTCTTCGGCATTTTTGCGATCGCTAATATCGGTAATTGAACCAACCATCCGCACAGGATTACCTGTATTATCCCATAATGCCTGTCCGCGAGACAAAATCCATTTGTAGGAGCCATCTTTACAGCGTAAGCGATATTCGGCGACGTAATGAGGGGTTTTGCGATTGAGATGATCTTGCATTGCATTTTTTGCACTACGAAAATCTTCTGGATGGATGTGATTAGTCCATTCTTCGACGGAGATAGAGTTAATATTTTCTTCCTCGTCATACCCCAATATTTGCTTGTTGCGGGACGAAATTATGGATTTACCTGTTTTGATATTCCAATCCCAAATACCGTCATTGTTGCCATGGAGTGCTAACTGCCATCTTTCTTCACTTTCCCGTAAGGCTATCTCAGATTTTAAATGTTTCTGTTTGAGAGCTAAAGCTGTTACTGCCGATAGTAATAATAAGACTTCTGAAGTATCCCAATTTCGTGCTTCAATACAATTCTCAAAGGCGATAAATCCCAAAAACTCATTCTCTACTATTAGGGGTAAAACTAGAATGGCTAGAATGCCTCGATCTTCGAGAAATTCTAGCTCCGATTCTGGTAATTCTGCCACAATACTAGAAATAATATCTCCTCGCCCTAAAACTTTAGCCCAACGTGAAAAATATTCAGAGTAAGATTGGTTCTCTCGAGCTAAATTATTGATATGATGGATACCATCAACACACCACTGAGCTTTCTGACTCATCAAAAGATTACCAAGAGTATCGCGATTATTTTCAACAATATAAACCCGGTTAGCACCAGAGACTTTTCCTAGCAGTGGTAAGAGATCGCAGTAACATGTGTGGGTATCATGGCAGACTAATAGCAGACGCTGCACCTCAATTAAGGTACTTAAATATCGTTCCCGCTTCTGAAGTGCTACCTCGACTCTTTGGCGTTTATGAATTTCATATTCCAGGTAAATATTTTTATTTTGTAATTGCTTTTGGAGGTTTTGAATGGTGAGTTGATGTTCAATTCTAGCGACAATTTCTTCTGATTGAAATGGTTTACTAATGTAGTCAGCCGCTCCTACTTTAAAGGCATTAACTTTATCCAATCCTTCATTTAATCCACTCAAAAAAATTACCGGAATATCCTTCGTTTCTTCCGTTGCTTTGAGCCTTTTACACACTTCATATCCATTCATATCCGGCATGATAATATCGAGCAAAATTAAATCTGGTGGAGCAGCATTTGCTCCATTCAAAGCTAATTGTCCCGATATTGCTCTTTGTACTTTATAGCCACGATCTGTCAGAATATGAGATAAATAACGGAGATTCTCTGGATTGTCATCAACCAGTAATATTTTGGTGGTGTTATTATTTATTTGTTGTGCTAATTGTTCTGACATCATTCAAAACTGACTCATAAATGATTATTAATAACAGCCTGAGTTATTCGCACAATGATATCAAGACGAAAATCATTCAGTAAATCCATTAACGCCTCAGTGAGATCCGAGTTTTTATCTGGTAGTTGCTTAATTAACTGGAAAACCAAATCCTCATTAACTTCATTAGCCGCCTGATATAGTTGAGCTACCCAACTCTGAGGTATCTTGGATAATTCTGTCAGAAAGAATAAATCTGAGGTTGGATCAATTGGATTAACCCGACGGTGCTTTTTCTGAGATTGGGGCAAATCTTCATAAATGTATGCCACCCCTAAGTATTCTCTTATTTTCTCAAATATTACTTCTTCTGTAAATGGTTTTCGAATAAAATCGTAGGAGCCTGCTGCCAAAATTTCACCTCGCCTTTCCTCAAAAGCACTGGCGGTTAGAGCAATGATGATAGTTGATGAAGAAATCTTCGCTGAGGAGGAAATATTCTGACTCTCTATCTCCATTTCTTGTTCCTTGATTCTAATCTGTCGGGTTGCTTCTAATCCATTCAGGATGGGCATCCGGGTATCCATCCAAATTAGATGTGGTTGCCAACTTTCCCACAACTTTACAGCTTCAGAGCCATTTTCCGCTTCCCGCACCTCAAAGCCAATCGGCTCGAGCAACTTAACTAATAGGAGGCGGTTTTCTTGAGTATCATCCACAACAAGAATGCGATAAGATTCTTGATTTGACTGAATGCCAATCACCCGCCGCAGGGGTTTCTCAACGACTTGATCTGAATCCCCATCTTCTATTTTGATAGAAAATTTAAAACTTGTCCCCTCCCCTAAAACACTCCTAACGGTAATATCTCCACCCATTAATTGCGTGAATTTTCTAGTAATTGTTAATCCTAATCCGGTTCCTTCTGCCGATCTTTTACCTGTTTCTGTCTGGATGAAGGCATCGAACAATCGAGGAATTTCTGACGGTGCAATTCCATATCCAGTGTCTTCAACTTCAAAATTAAGTGTCCATTGTCTAGTGTCTGTTATCCGTTGCGACTGATCGCTGATAACTGATGAATGACTACTAGCTACACGCAACGTTACACTGCCATAGTCGGTAAATTTGATGGCATTTCCCAGAAGATTAATTAAACAAATTCGCAATTTCTTTGCATCTGCTTTCACATATTGGGGAACATTTGAAGGGATGCTAAAAATGAGCTGCAAATTCTTTTGATCGGCTTTAATTTGGAACATCTCTTCCAAATTATCGAGGAGGCGATACAAATCGAAACTACTTTCATAAAGTGAAATAAGACCAGCTTCAATTTTGGACAAATCTAAAACATCATTAATTAACTCTAACAAATGTTCGCCACTGCGATTAATAATGCCCAGATATTCCCGCTGTTCAGTATTGAGTTGGAGATCGCGACTCATGACTTGGGTAAAACCCAGGATGGCATTGAGAGGAGTGCGTAATTCGTGACTCATATTTGCCAGAAATTCACTTTTAGCATGGGAGGCTGCTTCCGCTTCTTTTTCTGCTTTTAGTCGCTCTTGAATCTCTTGTTGTAGCTGTTGATTTTGCTCTTGAAGTTTTTGAGAAAGCCGACAAATCATCAGTTGATTTTCAACCCGTGCCAAGACTTCTTCTACCTGAAAGGGTTTGGTAATGTAATCTACACCACCTGCTTTGAAAGCTTTTACCTTATCTAATACTTCATCAAGGGCACTAATAAAAATGATTGGAATATCGCGAGTTTGGGGATCTGCTTTCAGTCTTTCGCAGACTTCATAGCCATCCATCTCTGGCATCCGGATGTCCAGCAAAATTAAATCGGGAGGAGCAGATTTTGCTGCTCGAATTGCCATTTGCCCCTTGATTACACCTCGAACTTTATACCCTCGATCGGATAGGGTAGCAGATAAAACTTGGAGATTTTCTGGTGTATCGTCAACGATTAAGATATTGCCTTGATTTGTTTCAGATTGATTGTTATTCATTATTTATTATTATTTGTTGTTAGTTATTTGTTGTTAGTTATTTGTTGTTAGTTATTTGTTGTTAGTTATTTGGTGTTGGTTATTTGGTGTTGGTTATTTGTTATTGGCAAAGAGTTCTATCTTACCGACAATCCGTAACATAATATACATGTGCCACCACAATGTCAGAAGAGCTATCAAAAATTGGCTTTTTGCCCCTTGTCAACAACTAACAACCAATAACTAACAACCAACAACCAATAACCAACAACCAATAACCAATAACCAATAACTAATTTCTAATTTCTAGCTTCTTCAATTAAATCAATAATCCGATCGCAACGGAAACTATTAACTAAATCGGCTATAGTGAGAGCCAATGAGGTAGATTCCGGGGGGATTTCCTCAATGAGTTGGAAAATCCGCTCATTATCAATTGCATCAGCGGCTTGGTATAGTTCATCAAGCCACAAAGGTGACATTCCTTTCAAAGCCTCCGTAGTCAGGGGTTGAGTAGATGATTGAGTAAATTTACTCACTGTCTCCGTGTCTGAATGTGGCTCTTCATAAAGGTAACGTACTCCCAGATATTGAGCTATTTTTTCAAAGATAACCTCTTCTCGGAAGGGCTTCCGCACGAAGTCGTCACAACCTGCGGATAAAACAACGGATCGATCCTCCTCAAAAGCACTAGCAGTTAGGGCAATAATGGCAGTAGCCTGACCTTTTAAATGGGTTTTAATGTATTTAGTCGCTTCATATCCATCCATTACAGGCATCCGCATATCCATCCAGATGAGGTGGGGTTCCCAATTTAACCATATATTAATCGCTTCTTCACCGTTGACTCCTTCTCGTACTGAAAATCCGACAGAAGTTAGCAGTTTCATGAGTAAAAGGCGACTTTCTTGGCGATCGTCAACAACCAGGATACGATAGTCCGACGATCCCGGTGCTAAACCCATCACCCGGCGAATTACTTGGGGTGTTTGCATCTCAACCGCTTCAGCCAAACTTACCTCAATATTAAATTTAAAAATACTTCCATGACCCAATATAGTACTAACAGTAATATCACCCCCCATTAGCTGTACAAATTTGCGGCTAATAGGTAAACCTAAACCAGTTCCTTCCAAGGATTTTCTACCTGTTTCGGTTTGGAAGAATGCGGCAAACAAATTGTCTACTTCCGAGGGGGCAATACCTGGTCCAGTGTCTTCTATCTCAAAGGAAAGTGTCCGTTGTTTGTTATCCTCATTTGTCGGATTTTCTTCTCCTGACGGCTGACGAATAGCTACGCGCAAAGTGACACCTCCTTCGGATGTAAATTTGATCGCGTTTCCCAGGAGGTTAATTAAAATTTGACGTAACTTCCTCTCATCAGTTTCCACGTATTGAGGTAGATTTGAGTCATAGTCAAAGACTAACTGTAAGCCCTTATTTTCGGCGATTAACTTGAACATTTCATCCAGACTATTCAGTAATCGGTATAAGTCAAAGCTATTTTTATCGATGCTTACCTCACCTACTTCGATTTTAGAAAGTTGCAGAACATTATTAATTAGACCAAGTAAATGTTCGCCGGAACGATTAATAATTTCTAAGTATTCTTGTTGATCTACTTTGAGAGATCGATCTCTACCTAGTAATTGAGAAAAGCCGATAATGGCATTGAGGGGAGTGCGGAGTTCATGACTCATATTTGCGAGAAATTGACTTTTAGCACGATTGGCAGTATCTGCGACTTCTTTGGCTTCTTGGAGTGCTATTTCTATCTGTTTGCGATCGCTAATATCTTGACTGACAGAAAGCAGACATTTTTCTCCGTCAATATCGAGAATTTCGGCAGATAACAGAGCTGTTCTAATTTCCCCTGACTTGTTGCGAGACTCAAGTTCATAGTTTCGCACTCTCCCGCTTTCTGTTAATAAATGAAATAAGCGATCGCGATTTTTTGGATCAACCCAAAGCCCCAAATCTATCGCAGTGCGACCAATAATTTCTCCCATAGTATAACCCGTCACCTGACAAAAAGCATCATTTATTTCGAGATGAGTGCCATCGTCCAGTTTTGTGATTGTGATGGGGTTAGGCGAAGAGCGAAATGCTTTGGCTAATTTTTCCTCTGACTGGCGCAATGCTACGGTGCGTTGCTTTACTAGGCTTTCTAGTTCCTGATTTAGTTCCTGTAGTTTGACATTTTGTTCAGCAAGTTGTTTTCCTTGAAAATAGCTACGAATTGCTTCTTTTACTGTCAAAGCCAAGTCTTCATATTGCCAGGGTTTCGCAATATACCTATATAGTTTTGCATATTTAATTGCATTACTAACTGCTCCTAAATTAGCTTCTCCAGTTAGCATTATTTTGATTGTATCTGGACATGTTTTATGGATTTCCTTGAGTAACTCATCTCCTTTGATACCGGGCATTCTGTAATCAGAAATTACCACAGGAACTTCATATTTATCTTCGATTAACTCCGCCAATAACTCTAAAGCATCTTCACCGCCGCTTGCCGTTTCAATAAGATAGTCATCTTCCAATGCTTTTTTTAGCTCGATTTTTAGACTCTCTAGGATAGTCGGCTCGTCATCGACACATATAATAACAGGTTTCCTCATAATTTTGCTAAACCAGACTTAATGGTTTCAATTAATTCTTTTCCACTCCAAGGTTTCTGTAGGCAACAATGGAGGCCCGCTTGCTCTTTTGCCCGCTCAATTGCAGCTTCATCAGCTTGTCCAGTTAGCATTACTTTAATAACTTTGGGATGTTTTTGATGAACCTTGATCAAAAATTCATCTCCTTTAGTACCGGGCATTAACCAATCGGATACTATTACCAAAATCTCAGTCTCATCCTCTTCTAATTCGTCAATTATTTCCAATGCTTCATCAGCACTTTCTGCCACTTCATAAAGGTAATCATTGCCAAACTCATTTTTTAGTTGTATTTTTAAGCTATTTAATACAACAACTTCATCGTCTACACATAAAATTACGGGCTTGGACATGTTTTTTTACTCTTTCAGGTGTTTTCTAGAAAAGATTGTTATTAGTTATTTGTTGTTTGTTATTTTTCTTTTGCAAGATTCTCAACAACAAACAACTGTCAGAGGCTATACGCCTATTCTACAACCAACAACCAACAACCAACAACCAACAACCAACAACCAACAACCATTATAAGTTCATTGGAATTGACACAGTAAATGTCGTCTTACCAGGTATGGATTCCACTTCAATTTTACCCTGATGTTTATCAATAATTTTCTTAACAATATCCAATCCCAAGCCACTCCCTTCTCCTGGAGGTTTTGTGGTAAAAAATGGCTGGAATATTCTCGGCATAACCTCTGGGGGAATTCCCTTCCCACTATCGCTTATCCTCACTTGCAAGCTGCCATCCTCCTGTCTCGCGTCAATAGTTAAAACCCCCCGTAATTCCATTGCTTGTAACCCATTATGGATCAGATTAGTCCAGACTTGATTTAGTTCATCGGGGTAACATAGAATAGCGGGCAAATTATCTTGATAGTTTATAATAACTTCAACCCCTTGTTTCATTTGGTTTTGATAAAGGGTTAATACGGTTTCAATTCCATCGGTGAGTTTAGCTACGATCTTTTCCCCCGTGGCATCATAACGAGCATAATTTTTTAAAGCAAACACCACTTTTGCTGCTCGTTGTGTTGCTATTTTTATGGTTTGCGTACTTTTTTGCAGGCTGGCAATTTGATATACTTTGTGTAAAATATTGGATCTGTCTGGATCTTGCAAAAGGGGTAAAAATGGAGAAATATCCTCATAAACGCCAAGATCGACCAAGGTATCGGCAATAGTATCAGCATTTTCAATTGCTTGCTCTTCTAGTTGATGAATCAATCCTCGTTTAAATTGACGCTTTTCTTTGGCGGATAATGTTGTCGGTTGTTGAATTGATTTTTGTAGTAAGATTAATAAATCTGAATAACGTTCTGGTGAGAGTCCCTGAAAAAATTTAGGTAATTTTTCTAGATTGTGGTTGAAAAAATAATCAATATTCTCCACCGATGAACGAATTGCGCCTAATGGTGTATTCACTTCATGGGCAACTCCCGCAACAAGTTGTCCTAGTGCTGCCATTTTCGCTGATTGAATCAGTTCCACTTGAGTCATTTTTAGATCTTGCAGAGCATTAGCTAATTCCTGATTCTTTTGACGTAACTTTACTTCCACCTCTTGGCGTTCAGTGATATTACGGGCTACCCAAATCACTGAAGTATCTGTCAATGGTGAAATACTTGCAGTGAACCATACCTCTTCGTCATTGAGGGGTAAACTGTAGTCAAAATCTAGAGTTTGCTCCGTTTCTAATACATGTCTAATTTGAGCAAACCAACTAGCGAATTTTTCACCTTCAAACAATTGTTCGATCGTCTTGTCGATCGTGTTTGCCGCTTCTTTGTACAAGCGATCCGGATTTGTTGGCGCGATTTCAATATCTCCAGATTCGCTATCAATAACCAATACGATATCGGTCATTGCTTCAAAAACGGCACGCATTTTTTCTTCCGATGTCTGGAGCTTTTCCTCTATCAACTGGCGCTCATAAATTTCCTGTTGCAATTGCTGATTTTTATCTTCTAATTCTTGAGTACGAATTTTGACTAACTGCTCTAAGTTTTGATTGAAGTCCTGTAATTTATTATAAAGGGATGCTAATTCTTGACGGCTTTTCTCAATCTCGCTCACATCGCGGTACGATCTGAGTGCCGCGATCGTAGATGTAAATAATTTAGACCGCGTTAGGGTCGCTTTGGTGGCATAATCGTTAATATCATACTCTAAAATTACTGACTCTTCTGGAGCTTCACCGGGCTGCCCTGTCCGTAAAATAATCCGAACTAATTTATTTTTTAGTACTTCCCGAATATATTTCGCTACCCTCAATCCCGCATCATTAGTTTCCATGACAACATCCAGAACAATAACGGCTGTATCTGGATGAATTGCTATTAAATTTTTAGCTTCTTCACCTGAAAATGCCGAAATTAAGTTTAAGGGTTTTTCCTCAAAGGCAAAGCGCTTGAGAATTAACTTGGTAGCCTGATGGACTTCAGCATTGTCATCCACCAGTATAATTTTCCAAGAATTGACAGCCACTTCTTCAGGCGCTTTGTCTGGCGTTTCTTCTTCTTGTAGAATTAAGTTTTCATCATCCTCGACAAGGGATTGATTCAGGATGTCTGTCATGGCTACCAAGTACCAACATTTTGTAGTTTTTATCGTGATTTACAGCATTTACAGGATTTACAAGATTGTTTTCCCCACTCCCCACTCCCC
>NZ_JAMZMM010000387.1 GCF_024178385.1 Limnofasciculus baicalensis BBK-W-15
GTGGGGTGTGGGTTCTTTTAGCGAGTGGGGACACAGGAATGTCCCCTATATCTAATCTTTTGGATGATGTTTCCATTCAATTAGTTTCCCCAACGAGTGGGGACACATAATACCAGCAACTAACCCATCTGTGAAATAATCGTTTCCATTCAATTAGTTTCCCCAGCGAGTGGGGACTTTAAAGTATTGGCTGCGATCTATTCTCAAATTTTCGTTTCCATTCAATTAGTTTCCCCAGCGAGTGGGGACCCCTTGATTATAAACCCTTACCCCATAAGAAGTCCAGAGGCACTTTCCGAAGCTCACCAATTTTGGGGAAAACTTTTCGACAAATAGCCCGATAAAAATCGATGAAACCCTTACAGGGTAAGCGACCGAAGCTCACAACGAAAGAATCAGGATTTCAGGCATTTTGCCTCAGCTTCGGAAGATGATGATACAAAATCAGATAACTACACTTCCTGTCACTTCTGTCTAGCTTTGGATAGGTTTTTCGGAGCGGAAAGGAAGAACAGGCAATCGCACGCCTCGGAATACTTCCTCACTCTTGACACCAGCACTTTGAAGGCAAGAGCTAACCGCCTCCATGGATAGAATACCCAAGAGTATTGGTACTGTCGCGAAACTTAGGCATAATTCTGTGGGAATTATAGGTTGAAAGGTTCGATCTGCCATAGTTGTCATTCCTTGTTGCGAGAGTAACTATAACGCTAATGATCCGCTAAAAACAGGCAAAATGCCAGAGCTAAGTCACAGCAGGCATTTCAATGCGTGACTTTTGAAGGCATGACTTTTGCTATACCTCCTCAGTCTATTTACAAGTTATCAGTTTATGGTACATTTTACAGGAGTAGTACCGATAATTTCACTATCCACTACAACTTCTTGCGGGGGTTTGTCGAGCTAGGAACTAGAATCTAGGGACATTAATAGTATTATGTTAACTAAAATTATTAACGGTGCTAAGGAACTTTATGGTGTTTATTATCTGGTTTACGGTTCCCTAGCAGGCGGTGATGAGTTGATTAATGCCTATTTCTGGGCTGGTCCCTATCCAAATCTTCAAACAGCGTTGCATAAAGCTCAAGATCTAAAAAATTCTCACCAAGGTGATGATTCTTTTGTGGTCAAGAAGTATTCCTAATCGCAGATGGCAAGCTTTCTCGTCAGGAATGCGATCGCATTATGGCTGCTATCTATGAAGATAAGAAGGTAACGGTTGAAGAAGCGGCGTTGATGAGAACTATTCAGGAGAAAGTCTGGAAAGGGGAAATTGAAATTTATGATTGATTCTCTAGTTATTCGTTCTTGGTCATTAGTTATTGGTTTGTTGTGTAGCTGCCGAATTTACTCCTAAACCTGAACCGCCAAACAACTACCAATAGTTGATACAACCGATTGAGATAGGGAATCTAGATCGTAACCTCCTTCTAATCCAAAGAGGATTCGCCGCGTTAATTGCAAACAATAATTGGTGAAAATACCGTAATCTTGCGGCTGTAGAGATATCCCTGCCAAAGGATCGTCAGCAGTGGCATCGTAACCAGCACTGACAATTAGTAAGTCTGGTTGAAAATTACTGATAAATGGCATAATTTTATCCTCGAACATTGGCTGATATTCGGCCAATGTGCTACCCAGTGACATGGGAAGATTTAAAACATTATCATGATAACCAGTTTCACTAGCGTAACCCGTACCAGGATAGCAGGGAGATTGATGGAGCGAACAATAGGCAATTCTGGCATCATGTTCGACAATATGTTGCGTGCCATTCCCGTGATGGACATCCCAATCTAAAATGGCAACCTTTTCGATTGTCGGTTGTGCCAAAGCGTGGTATGCTGCGATCGCAGCATTAGAAAATAAACAAAATCCCATCCCCCGTTCCCTTTCCGCGTGGTGTCCCGGCGGACGTGCCAGAATAAAAGCAGGAAGATTATTAGCGAGGACAGAATCTACCCCATCTAGCCAAGCACTAACTGCCAATAGAGCGATATCATAACTGCGATCGCAAATCCGCGTGTCACCATCAAGCATCCCACCCCCATCCTTAGCAATCCTTTCCACTAGTTCAATGTAGGATTGGTCATGAACTTTTGCCACTAGGGGCATTACCTCGCGCTTTTCTACAGGTGTGGGTAACTGCCAATCAAGTTTGCCAGCCCAAGGTGCTGCTTTCAACGCATTAACAATGGCTGTCAACCTTTCCGGTCGTTCTGGATGGAATTTACCATTATCATGGTGGAGAAACTCGTCGGAGTAGATAACTGGCAGCATAGTCTTGCAGAATTGACAGGATGGTAGCACGTTCTGAAAATTGTATACTCATCCGTACCACAAAAGCTGACCGGACATTAATAATTGCACTATCGCCGTTCAATCCTTGCCCGAACCGACTAAAATACGATCGGAATCGGGAATATCCCAAAAAAACCGTCCTTTCAAACCGAGGACGCAAGGACTAACCCTCAATATCCCAATAATTCCTCTGTATAAGAAACGAATAAGTGTCTATCACCCACCTCTGAATGTCAAATAGGCATCTCGCCTGTCTCTGAATTATGACAAGAAAACGGCAGCAATTTTTTCATCGATCATCAGCTCTACAAAAACTTAGGGCGTGTCTTCACACTATAAAATCTAGAGTAGAAGCGAATAATTCCCTGCGGGGAAGGGGCGGTAACTGCTGCAATAAATCCCCAGTTTTAGATCCGAATGTTTCGCCTTTCCTGGGTTTGAAAACAATTCCTAGACTTTTAAACAGAAGGAAGTGGATATCCTGGCTAGGATTAGCACTAACTACGGCTTTCATCTGTACAGTAATTTCCCCTGTTTTGGCGAAAGTCCCTATTGTGGAGAATGGGGAAAAACAGGCGGAGAATTTTTTCCTCTTTGCATCATCTCAATCCCTAAGCCCGAACCTTACATCTGCTGATTCAATTCCTGACTTAGTACAACAAGGCAAAACTCTATATGATGCGGGTAGATTTACTGAAGCTATAAATATCCTGAAACAAGCGGCTGAGTCTTATAAAGTTCAAGGGGATACTCTCAAACAAGCCGCCGTTTTGAGTAATCTATCTTTAACTTATCAGGAATTGGGATTGTGGGATGAGGCAAATAAAGCTATTTCAGAAAGCCTTAATTTACTGGAAGCTGCACCAGGTATAGATTCTCCTCCACAACGATTGAGAATCCTTGCCCAAACTCAGGATATTCAGGGTAAGTTGCAACTAAATATGGGACAAACTGAAGCCGCCTTAGCTACTTGGAAATCAGCCAATGCTACTTATAGTCAATTGGGAGATGAATCTGGTAACATTAAAAGTTTAATTAATCAGGCACAGGCGATGGAAGTATTAGGACTATATCGTCGTGCCTTGACGGTGCTAAACCAAGTCAAGCAAAGTCTCGATACTCAACCGGATTCGATCGCAAAAGTAGTGGGTTTGCGATCGCTCGGTGATGTCCTCCAATTGGTGGGTAACCTCCCCCAATCTCGCCAAACTCTAGAGCAAAGTTTGCAAATTGCCCGTCAGTTAAAATCTCAGCCAGATATTAGTGCAGCCCTATTCAGCTTGGCTAATGTCGCCCGCCAAGAAAAGAAGGTGGAAGAGGCACTCAGTTTTTATCAACAGGCGGTTACAGAGTCAACTTCACCAAGAACAACAATTCGGGCACAATTAAATCAACTGAGTTTGCTGATAGAGAATGAAAATATTCAGCAAGCCAAAGTACTTTTACCGGAAATAGAGACAAAAATAGATAGTTTGCCACCTAGTAACTCAGCAATATACTTCCGGATTAACCTTGCCGAGAGTATGATGAAATTGGGCGATCGGGAATCGGGCGACTTTCGAGTTAATCAGATAGCTAAACTTTTGTCCAGAGCCATTGAAGAGGCAAAAAAACTGGGAGATAAACGGGCAGAAGCATTTGGCTTAGGTAGTTTGGGGGAATTATACGAAAATAATCATCAACTCAAAGAGGCACAAGAGTTAACTCAACAAGCCTTAATTCAGGCTCAATCTATCAAAGGATCAGATATTTTGTATCCTTGGCAAAGACAGTTAGGGAGATTACTGAAAAAACAAGGTAACATAGAAGGTGCGATCGCGGCTTACGGTGATGCAGTTACTACCCTCCAGTCTCTTCGTAGCGATTTAGTGGCAATCAATCCCGATGTCCAGTTTTCCTTTCGGCAAAGTGTCGAACCTATCTATCGAGAATTCGTTGAATTACTCCTACCTGCTGAAGGAAAAACCACACCAGATAAGTTAGAAAAAGCCCGCCAAGTTATTGAGTCATTGCAATTGGCCGAACTAGATAATTTCTTCCGCACAGATTGTTTAAATGCCAAATCAGTGCAAATCGATAACATTGACAAAGAAGCCGCTATAATTTATCCGATTATCCTGTCAAATCGCCTAGAAGTTATTGTCAGCTTGTCCGGTCAGCCTCTCCATCGTTATACCACAGTTTTACCCCAAGACCAAATAGAAAAGACCTTGATCCAGCTACGTCAATCTTTACCTCAGCGCACCAGTACTCGGTATTTACCCCTTGCCCAACAAGTTTATAGTTGGTTAATCAAACCAATAGAGACAGAATTGGTAAAGAGTAACGTCAAAACCTTAGTATTTGTTCTCAATGGTGCATTACGGAATATTCCAGTATCTGCCCTCCACAATGGAGATCAGTTTTTAATTGAAAATTACGCTGTTGCCCTGACTCCAGGATTAGAATTACTAGAATCTCAGCCATTAGGAGAAAGAAAATTAACTGGTTTAATAGCTGGATTATCAGAAGCCCATCAAAATTTTGCCGCCTTACCGAATGTGGAAATGGAAATCAAGGACATTAATTCTTTGATGTCGGGTAAATTGCTGCTAAATAAAGACTTTACCAAAGCTACAATCAAAGAGGCGATTGGTAGTGTTCCTTTTCCTGTGGTACACTTAGCCACACACGGTCAGTTTAGTTCCAAGGCAGAAAACACATTTATTTTAACTTGGGACGATCGCATTAATGTCAATGAATTAAATAACTTATTCCAAAAAACAGATTTACGCGGCTCAAATCCCATTGAATTACTAGTACTCAGTGCTTGCGAAACAGCCAAAGGAGATGATAGAGCAACTTTAGGTATTGCTGGCGTTGCCGTGCGGGCTGGAGTGCGGAGTACTCTAGCTAGTTTGTGGTTGGTAGATGATGCTTCGACAGCAAATTTAATGGTGCAGTTTTATCAGGAGTTAACCAAGGAAAATGTGACTAAAGCAGAAGCCTTGCGTCGCGCCCAAGTAGCGATTTTAAAAGATCCTAAGTATTTGCAGCATCCTTATTTTTGGGCACCATTTGTATTAGTGGGGAATTGGCTTTAGCTCGGGGAATGGGGCATGGGCGATTTTGCCCTCACCCCCAACCCTCTCCCTAAAAACAAAGTAATTTACATAACGTAATAAATCCTCGAAGGCTGAAAGTGGCTTA
>NZ_JAMZMM010000388.1 GCF_024178385.1 Limnofasciculus baicalensis BBK-W-15
GTTGATTTTTTTTTGTTAAATTAGGAGAATGGAAATCCGTGCGCGTAAAAAAAACGGAAAATAAGCTCCCGTAATCCAGAATTGCAGCAAAAGTAGCGCCTTAAGGTTTTTGACACTTAATTAATTAACATCGCAGTTAGAGCTGAAGATTTTGAGCGATAAAAGAGGTAACTTATTAGTTTAGCGATCGCAGACCCTCTTTCATATCCAATCTGGAAATAGCCTATAACTGAGATATCCCCAAAGCGGAAACTAAGATCGGAGGGGATTTTTCAGCCGCAACCCCTTGACAAGTTGATTTTTTTTTGTTAAATTAGGAGAATGGAAATCCGTGCGCGTAAAAAAAACGGAAAATAAGCTCCCGTAATCCAAAATTGCAGGAAAAGTAGCGCCTTAAGGTTTTTGACGCTTAATTAATCAATATCGCAGTTAGAGCTGAAGATTTTGAGCGATAAAAGAGGTAACTTTTCAGGGAAACCAATCGCGTCTCCTCTAGAAGTTGCTCGTGTTCATATTCAGTGATATATTCAGGTATATACTGTAATCCTGGAATTTATCGATCTGTATCTGGCATATAAATAGTTATATCCACCGACAGAAATTAGCGATGTGCTTGCAGCAGCGCGTCGCTCTCGCATTTTCTACTCATGAACACCCAAACACACCAACTCGATACCCGAATCATCTTACACTCCCCCACCCAAACCCCCATCACCATCCACGGACAAACTCTCACCATAACCCAAAAAAACTACACCATAATCTCCGCCACGATCGCATTCCAAATCACCCCCGAAGTCTACCACCTTCTCGACACCAAATTCCTATTCAACCTGAAACCAGAATTACGGAGCAACTTCACAGCCGGAAAATTCCTCCCTTCATCCAATATCCAAATTACCGCTACTTTAAAACCCGATTTCCTCCCCCACCTTACCCACTATCTTAATAATGTACCAACCTACCTCAAAAACCTAACTCAATCCCAACCAAACCACCCCTTACTATCCACCGAAAATTGGTTAGCCTTACAAGTAAAACAGCAACAAACAGGCTATCGCACCTTCTGGGATTATCTCAGCCCTTCAGGAATGAATCCCGAAACTATTGATAGTAAAAAAATCAAGCAGGCTATCTTCAACTTCTTCAAAGATTGGGCACAAGCCAATCTAGATACCATGGGGGAAGCCGCAATTTCTCAATCCCTCTCAGAAGTAGCGCGGGGATTTGACGAATGGGTAGATCCAAATATATCATTAGTAACAGCAGAAACCATTTCTCCTATCCTTAAGGAAATGGTAAAAGCTTTTAAACAATTAGCAAATATGAGTCAAACCAAAGATACAGAGGAAGATTATTCTCAGATTTTTGAGACAATTATCAAATTCTTTACAGAAGATGACTGGCATTTTAGTAAAATTAAAGATAGCCCAGCCCTGCATCTGGCATTCCAAGGGGAGAATGGCAAATTTGACTGCTACGCCCAAGTGATAGTTGAAAAATCGCAATTTATATTTTACTCTGTTTCTCTAATTAAAGTCCCAAAACCCAAACGTCGGGCTGTAGGAGAGTTTATCATTAGAGCCAATTATAGCCTGATTATCGGTAATTTTGAATTAGACTTTGCTGACGGAGAAATTCGCTACAAAACCAGTATTGATGTTGAAGGCTCGACTCTGACATTTCCCCAAATTAAAAATTTAGTTTACACTAATGTGATGATGATGGATCGATACCTACCGGGGATTATTACTGTGATTAATGGTGATGCTTCTCCAGAAGCAGCGATTAACCTGATAGAAAAGATTGACTAATAATATTAAGAATACAGTCTCCTTTCAATACCAATAAACCATGAGTATCTAAAACAGTACAACTGGGTATGGCTAATGCCAAAACTGGTTTTTTATCTGCTTTGAGTTGAGCAATTGCTCGATTAGCTACAGATTGATATTGCATTATCCAGGGGTTATCGGCAATGGAGTCAATAGTAAATGTATTGGCAGATACCAGCCAAAAATCAATACCGTATTTTTCGATAAAGTCTGTTACTATTTTAGGATCTATACTGTATTGAGCCTGAATGAGATCCAGGGTGCGTTGGCGAAATTGGCGATAGTAACCCAGATGGTAGGGAATGGCATATTCTTGACTTACTAAGATAGAGCGTTGGGAAAAGGTTGGCAAGTTATTGGCTTCTTCTTCTAGTGAGGCAATGAGACTATCTTTGGGTTGTTGTTGGAAAAATTTATATAAGGGGGGGACATTTCCGGTGATATAATATGTCTTGGGAAAGTGTTTTAGTGCTAGGTGAGGGTAGAAAATTAATGTCGTGCCAATAATAGCAGTTGTGCCTAATATTAGGGAGTGGGGAATGGAGCAGCGGATGCCGTATCGGGCGGTGGGTTTTTTGGAGTGGGGAATTTTGATTTTTTGTTTTACCTCTTCCCTTTTCCCAATTGCCCAAACCCCGTCTAGGATGAGGGTGAGAGCTATTCCCGCAGCGAGCGCGATCGCAATTCTTAGGCTATGCTGAGTGTAGCGGCTAGGAAGATGCAGTTTAAATAGTACGGCATGAGCGGCAAAAAACATTACACCAGAGCCTAATAATAGCTGCGGTAATATGACGATATTCTTTACTTGTTTAGCCAGGGGAAAGCCAGAGGAAAATTTCAATAAAATGGGGAGGAGTAATCCGCCATAAATTAAGGGAGGGGCAAAAGCAGAGCCTAATCCAATCCCACTTCTACCATACAACCAAAATGCCCAAGAATCGTTAACAAAGAAACGGCTTCTTCCTTGAGCCAATAATTCAGGCAAGGTTTTCCCTGCCGCAGCAGTCAAGACTGGAGCAAATTCGGAAGTACTCAGAATATATGGTAATAATACTAAAAATGCTACCCCCAAATTAGTGAAACAGAAAATATAATCGGCGCGATTTTTAGACAGATAAATCCATTTTCCTTCAATCTGCCATAGTTGAATGATTGATATTACTACACAGACGAAAACTAAAGAAGGATAAAATAAACCTAAAAATGCGATCGCAATTCCCACTCCTAACTGAACTCTCTTGACAAAATAATACAAAAATGCTATGAAAATCGGGTAAATAAATGCTTTCGGGGTTCCCGATATCAAGCCATCCTGCATCCAGAGATTCTGATTAAGCAGTAAGGATGAAATAAAACCTGTTAATGGAATAGGTAATAATTCCATTGAGAGGCTAAAGCAATAATATGTCGTAACTATTCCCAAGAATAAGGGGATGAGTTTACTAAATAAAACTGGCTCAATTCCTCCTAATGCCATTATCTTATAGAGAGCCGTATATCCTAGGGGGGCAACTGATTGGAAATAATTGGCAATAATGTCATGAGGAAATAACTCTGAATCTAAAAACCTCCTCATCCAAAATACATGCTGTCGGGCATCATCTTGGATAACATATTCAGCACCAAAAGCTTGTTGTAAGGCGAGAATACTATAGAATATAGTAAATAATATACTTAATCCTAACCAATATTTTATCTGGGTTGATGGAGTTAGAAGTTGTTGGAGATGATTCATTGATTGCTGATTGGGAGGTTATTGGTTTAATTTGGGATTTTTTTTAAACGCATAGACGCGCAGCGGCTTCTCGCCAGAGTAGGGCGCAAAGGTGGGCGCAAAGGTACGCAAAGGTTTAGCTGGATGTTAATGTTCTAGTTTGAGGAGCCAGGATTTGGATTTAGGTTGTGGTATTATTTTAATGGTTTGTGTTTGTTCTATCCCTTGTTGTAGTGCTGGGGATGGTCGGTATAGGAATATATTAGTGAAGTTATTGGGTATTTTGGGGATCTTGGGTTTGACTAATAATTGTAGGTGAGTGTCTGGATTAAGGAGATGACTCAGTGATAGTATGATGCCAGGAAGTTCATCGCTGATTACTAGTGGATGACTGGTTTGATTGAGAATACTGGCAACTTGAGGATTGTAGCGACTTTTACTTGGACTTTTGTGCCACCAAACTGGGAATTGCGAACTGATACTACAGGATATGATACCGCTTAAAGTGAGTGCGATCGCAAGATATTTCCACCGCTGCCACTCTACTGTATTAATTTTAGAGGCAATTAGATAGGCAACCGCAATCTGAATCCCTAAATAGACAGGAATTGCATAACGAGTTATACTAGAACGACGACCACCTAAAATTAAATCAGGACAGATTATTGCAATCCCCGTTACGCCAATTAGAGTTATAATAAATATCCAAGTACTTACAGGTGCTTGACGATAAAGATAGTATAGAGCATATCCTGCTAGTAAACCACTTAAATAGTGTAACGGACTAAAGGGACTACTTCCCTGATTCACATCCACAAAAATCCGGCTCAGATTCAACCCCCAAAATAAAGGCAAAAAACCTTCTCGACTCAAATTAACAGAAGCCGTATTTTCCACAAACTTAGAAAAATGGCTAACCACAATTACCAACCAAGGGATAAACAACACCACCCCCAACAAACAAGACACTAAATAACCCACCAAACCCTCCGCGTACCTCCCTCTCTCCCTCTGCGTACCTCTGCGTTTCAAAAAAATACTCATACTATAAATACCATGCCCAATCAAAACAAAAGCCGAAAAAGGATGAGTATAAAGTGCCGCAGCGACACTTACTCCATATAGCCCCCAACTCGGCAAAGTTTTCAGCCGCATCCCCCGCAAAAATGCCGCACAAGAGAATAAAATAGTTACTGTCCACAAACTATATTCTCTAGCTTCTTGAGCATATAAAACATGGAAGGGAGAAATAGCGATTAAAGTTACTCCTACCCAACTTATTATCGCTGAATTAAATAATTCCAAACATAACCAATAAATACAGGGCAATGCCAGCAAACTAATCAACGCTGATAATAACCGAATAGTAAATACTGAATGCTCGAATACTTGTAACCACCACCGTGCCATTAAGTAATATAATGGAGAATGTTCTGGATTGCCAGCTAGAGCATTTAGAGTATCGTTAATATTTTTTGTCTGATTGGGATATTGATACTCTTCTAGGAAGTCTTTAACAGTAAAAATATTACCATTGAAAGCTGTTTGAGATACTTCTGTTTGGGTGTATCCAGAAATTCGTATAGAAGTCATTGTTTCATCGTACCAGTATACTTTTTGCTCCAGGTTGTAGAAACGGAAAAATATGCCCAATCCAATTAATATAATGATTAACTTATAAAGTAAATTACGAGGGAAGTTCGTTTTTTTTAGCCACATCGTCAAGATTGCCAGTAAAATTGATAGGGAAGCGAGTAAAACAATCAGATTCCTCCCAAGTTATCATGAATATGGTAATTGCGATCGCATTAGCGAAGTGAGGCGTTAGCCTAGGGCTGCTAC
>NZ_JAMZMM010000389.1 GCF_024178385.1 Limnofasciculus baicalensis BBK-W-15
CTTTTAACCTCAATGTATGAGCAATTTGACGTAACGAGTCGTCAAGCCAATCTCCAACTGATACCCGATATCGAAACAGCAGCAATGCTACAGAAATATTTAGAACAACTTAAAAGTTTGACTTATGAGTTTAAAGCAGAAGAAAGGAAAAAAGGAATTAAAGGAACATTGGCAATTGCTGGTCCAGAATCTCTCCCCTCCTATATTTTTAATCTGGGAAGATTTCAACAAAAACCATCGCTGCAACTTGTCTTCCGGGATTATCCAGGCGGTTATATTTCCCCAACTGATGTTACTGGAAGAAAGTTTGTTCAAAAACTACTTAAGGAATCTGCTGTAGTTATTATTGCCATTGATACTCCCGCAATGATGGAACTAAATGGCAGATGGCATGAGGCAAGAAATAAACCAGATGAAATTCTTACACTATTCAAAACAGCTTATCAAAAGTTAGAAGAACCCAAACTTGTTATATTGGCACCAGTTAAGTGTGAAACCTACATGCAAGATTCGGCATCAGCCCAAAAACTGTTAACGCGACTGCAAGATAAATATGCACCTTTGTTACAGTTTTTTCAAGAGCCGAGTCGCTCAGATAAAGTGGCTGTTGTCATCACTCCTGTCCAAACAGTAGGCTGTGTTGTTTTCTTAAAAATTGAGGTAGAAAATATCAATCAGCCAAGATTTTACTTTAGAAAAACCAGTTTTGATGCTCAATATACTCCCCAGGATAGCGAACAACTCTTGCGGTATCTGTTGCGGTTTCTGTTAAAACTCCATATCCAAGATCGGAACTGGCCTATGTTCAATAGTCTGCGGGAAATTTTTAATCCAGATGTGGAACTTAAACAAGCTGTAAATCAGTTTACTAAAGGATGCAAACACACAGGTGGATTTGCTATATTACAAGGTCAACCGTTACTCAATATTTAGATAGGAATTAACCCATGGATATCTATGTCCAGAGTCGCGGATTTTCTCAGGATGAGGATTACCGCTGGTTGAAAATTGATCGAGGTGAATCTGCTAAAACAGAAATACCTCCAATTAGTATTAATGTTAGTAAATTAATCGATAATGATACACCTTCATTAGTTTTGACACGATTATCGGAGCAGCTATTACTATTGTTAATCACAGGAATTGAACCAGAGGGACGTATTGATTTTCTTGACCGCCAAATCCGAATTTCTGTCGCCTGGGTAGGCGATTCTTCTGAAGAATCTCTCCTCCGTTATTTAGCAATCCGTGCTTTAAAAGAACAGGATCGAATCGACTACGGTGTATCCTCAGAAAATTCTTTAACTGAAGAAATCGACAAAGCTATCACATTAGAAGGTGATTATGGGTTTACAGTTTCATCTTTATTGATGGAACAATTAGTTTCTCAGTATACATCAGCAGCATTGCTATCTAGTAAACCGCCAAACCTAACCAATAAAATTGGACCAAATTTACCTAAGCTGAAAAATGAGCTAGCTGAAGAACTCCTTAACTGTCAATTACCTACAGAAACTACCCCCCTAGTTGTAGTTACCGGGATTAAAAAAAGAGAGACATTGGAGTCCCATGGAGTTTGGCGGAGTCTATCCAGTCTTATCGATACAGAGGATTGGATTGAAGTTCGTGAAAAATCTTGGTTTTCAACCTTAAACCTGCCAGAAGGTCAAGATCTAAAAAATCCTGTTATATGGTTAATGTTGTTGCTTTCTATTGTATCATATTTGTTATCAGTTCTCTTTGACTTAATCTCATCTAACAAAAAGACGACTCCCTTGGAAGTCAAAAATCAAAAGTCAAAAACTAAAACTCCTTGACTTGTCATGCTTTTGCCAACCATTTAGGAATTAAACCTAGGGTGGGCAATATCCACGATCCCGGATCTAATCCAATCCAATCCCACAGAAGGTTGTGGCTATTCCCAATCCTGTACCTTTCTAAAAGCCGTGAAGCGATTAGACAAGAGAGTAGTAATGCAATCTGCGCAAGCTCCTACCCTTCGCCTAGCGTCTCGAAGAGAAAGCAATGGCAACGCCAGCCGACCTCATCGCCAACTTTTTCCCTCAGTATATTATGATAATACAATCCCAAAAAAGTTAAAACTTAGCCTATTAAGCCCTGTTCAGCCAAACATTAGATTCAACTCACCAGTAAGTAGTAACACAAAAGGAGAATTATATGCCGAGTAGAAAAATATTTAACCGTGATGTTTTTATCCTAGTCGATCAGAGTGGATCGATGGTAAGAAGAGATCCGGAACTAAACAATAATATCCGCTGGAAAGCACTGCCAGAAGTCATCGAAGGTCATGTATACCGAATTCTCAATGAAACTAGCCTAGAAGGACAGAAAATTTGTGAGGAAATTGCCCTAACATTTTTCAGCCCCAACCGTCCTTGTGAAAAAACAATCTACATTCAAGATACTTCACAAGTCCCCAGTATCTTTGAAGAAAACCAACCAGATGCGAGTACATTTATTACTCCAACCCTCGAACAAGTCATCAATCAATGGTTCGCCAATCGCGAGAATCACAAAAGTGCTTTTATCATTATTTACACCGACGGTCAATTTGACGATCGCGATAAATTTGTGAACTTGATTGAAAGCACCTGTAGAAAACTGAAAAACCAAGACGAGCTAAAGATTGTTATTGTTGGTTTTGGTAGCGAAATCAATCCTAAATTTTACTTGCAATTGGATCAAAATATTAGGGGATTCAAAGACGGAAAAGGTATTGAATGCAATGTTGTGGTATTCGATCTATTGAATCAAATGCCAAATATTATTGAGCTACTAGATCGTCAGCTTGACAATCCAGAAGTTACCTTACCAATGTGGGCAAAAAACCGTTATCCAGAGTTATTTAGTTGAAACGAGGGAATTGGGAATAGAGTTTTGAGTTTTGAGTTTTAAGTTTTAATTCAAAACTCAGATGAGGAATTGATCTGTTATTGGTTATTATTTGTGGGCAAGGGGCTTAGAGCCAATTTTTATTGGGTATTTATTTTTCAAACAACAAACAACTAACAACAAATAACCAATAACAAATCAAGATGAACTTGCCGATTATTTACCATCCAGACTACGTTGCCCCACTACCAGAAGGGCATCGTTTTCCCATGGCAAAATTTCGGCAACTCTACAAACTTCTCCTCGCAGATGGAGTCGCCACCCCGGAACAATTCCACACACCCCAACCTCCCCCAACCGAATCGATTAAACTCGTACACACCGATGACTACATTCAAGCCTACCGCACAGGAACCCTAGAACCCAAAGCTTTGCGGCGCATTGGTTTACCTTGGACTCCAGCCCTAGTTAATCGTACCTGCACTGCTGTAGGGGGAACCATTCTTACCGCTCAACTAGCCCTCAGATATGGTTTAGCCTGTAATACTGCTGGCGGTACTCATCATGCCTTTCCCAGTTATGGTTCTGGTTTTTGTATCTTTAATGATTTAGCCATTTCTGCCCGCCTTCTCCAACAATTAGGACTAGTTCAAAAAATTCTCATCCTCGATTTAGATGTCCATCAAGGAGACGGAACAGCCTTTATTTTTCAAGAGGATAACACTGTATTCACCTTCTCGATGCACTGCGAAGTAAATTTCCCCGGTACTAAACAAAAAAGCGATCTAGATGTTCCCTTACCAGTCGGGATGGATGACGATTCTTACCTACAAACAATAAGTAAATATCTCCCCGACTTACTATCACAATGGAAACCAGATTTAATCTTATATGATGCTGGTGTCGATCCTCATGCTAGCGATCGCTTCGGCAAATTAGCTCTGACTGACACTGGAATCTACCGCCGCGAGATGCTAGTTTTGAGTACTTGTGTCGCTGCTGGCTATCCCGTTGCTAGTGTTATTGGCGGCGGTTATAGCGACGATCTCAATGCCCTAATTTACCGCCATTCCCTCCTCCACCGCGCCGCGACTGAAGTTTATCATCAGTATCGGCTTTGAAGTTGACACTCCCTAGCCCTAACGGGACAGCGATAAGGATTAAATTTACTGACCTGGGTTGTTACTGGCATTGCCTCGTTTGTCGGTCAGAATTGATACAATTTAAAAGTTAAGAGGTCGCTCTACCCAACTCCAGGAGAAACCGTGTTGTTATCTAAAGGCTTTGAAATTGAGATGTACACTGGTACTCCTCAAGGGGAAATTGTCGGTATGTCGGACAAAATAGTCGCTTCTCTAGATGGATTTGTCATCGAGCCAGATAGCCGCAATGTGGAATATACCACCGCACCATTATGTTGCTACGATCGCCTATTATGTGCCTTAGTCCGTCCGAGAATCCGCCTGCGCCAATATTTGGCAGGGCTGGGAAATTATACCCTGATTCCCGGTAGCACCTTATCTCTGGGTAGAAGCGATCGCTTTTATCGCTCCGATCCTCAGAACCCTTATCATGACTTTATTGAGCAAACCTACGGTACTAAAGTAGTTACAGCTAGCGTCCATATTAATGTGGGCATATCCGATCCGGAATTATTAATCCAGGCTTGCCGTTTAATTCGGGTGGAAGCCCCCCTCTACCTCGCCCTCAGTGCTTCTTCCCCCTTTCTAGATGGACAAGCTACTGGTTATCACTCCACCCGCTGGGGAATTTTTCCAAAAACTCCCACTCATGTTCCTTTATTTGAAAGCCACTCTCACTTTATTAAATGGACTCACGAGCAACTAGCTGCCGGGACAATGAAAAATGTCCGTCATCTCTGGTCATCTGTCCGACCAAATGGCAACCGACGACCTTACGATCTTAACCGACTGGAATTGAGAATCTGTGACTTGATTGTCGATCCAATTGCTTTATTATCAGTGGCAGCATTCCTGGAAGCCCGTTTGACTCAGCTTCTGAATCAACCCAGCCTAGATCCACTCTTAAGTAGTAGCTTATCTCCATCTGAACTAGTGGCCCTCAGTGATGCCAATGAAATGGCTGCTGCTAAATTCAGCTTGGATGCTCAACTGAGGCACTGGCAAGATGGCAGAACAATTTCGGCAAGGGATTGGATTGAGGAAATTTATCAAGAGGTTTTTCCCATTGCTAAAGAGCGAGGTTTTAGTTGCTTCCTCTCCCCCCTCAAGAAAATTCTCCGCCAAGGTAACACCGCACAGCAGTGGTTACAACTCCATTCCCTTGGTATTGAAACTCGCCAAATCATCGTACAAGGGATTCAATCCATCGCTGAGGAAGAAAAAGATCTTGAAGATAAATTGTGTCAGATAGTTGGCGCTTGAACCGATGCTTTGCTTAAACTGCTAATTGCTAATTGCTAATTGCCAATTGCTAAATTTTATGACTCCACCATGTCGCCTGTCTTCTCTTAGCT
>NZ_JAMZMM010000048.1 GCF_024178385.1 Limnofasciculus baicalensis BBK-W-15
GTTGTTTGTTGTTTGTTGTTTGTTGTTTGTTGTTTGTTGTTTGTTGTTTGTTGTTGCTTGTTTGTTGTTTGTTGTTTGTTGTTTGTTGTTTGTTGTTTGTTACAGGACTTACGCAGCGATGCTATTCATAGTGTGGATGGTGCGAAAGCATTGCATAACGCACCCTACAGATGGAGGATTTGCGTAAGTCCTGTGTTATTTGTTGTTGGTTGTTTGCCATTGCTTGTTTATTATCCAGTCAATAACCAATAAACAATAACCGAAAAATGGCTCTCAGCCCCTTACCAATAACCAACAACTAATAACCAATAACCAACAACTAATAACCAACAACTAACGATCAACAACCAATGACCACGGAATCATTGGGTCTTGTGATAACTGTTTCGATACTGCGTAAGCTCCGTAGCGGTTAAGGTGACTGGGATCGGAAAAATGGTCTGGTTTCTCTAATAACAAGTTACTTAAATTACGGAAAATTAATCCTTGTTCCACAGGACTAGATCTCATGTATTGCTGAAATTCTGCTTCATATTTACTTCGTACTGGATCTAAGTAATCTTTATTCAAGGGTAAATTAACAAAAACAATATTAATGTTATTCTCCTTGGCAAATTTCAAGAGTGCTTCTAGTGCCAGATCTTGTTGACCTTTTAACTCAAAAGTTTGATAGTCGCCATCATAAGCACCAGCTACTCTCGGATGGTTTTGGTAGTAAGTGGTGGGGTTAAAGCGGATAGATAGGGGTAAGAAGCCATCTAAATCAATAGAAGCTTCAGGAAGGGATTCTTCTTTGTCTTTGGGAGTTGAGGTTTGGGGAAATCTGTTTTCGATCATATCTACAAAGAAATCGCGCAAGCTTGACTTGAGATCGTCTCTTTGGGGATATGTTGAGGAAAGCTTTGCCAGAGACTGATTTAGCCAGTCATCAACAGATTGATACCTTTTACTAAATTCTGCGAAAGGTTGGGCAATTTTATCTTGACTTTGAGATTGAATTCCTGTGGGGTTGGGGAAAATGCCAGCCTTTAATTGTTTGTAGCCTTCTGAGTCTTCGATTGCCTGATAAGTGGCATCGACTCTACCACTATTAAAGGCTCTGGCTCCATCTGCCCAGATAATTAATTTGGGGAGTTGCTCTGGAGTTAAAATGCGACGGATCATCAAGTCTACAACTTGAGCAGTTGCCCCATTAACAGCAAAGTTAAATATATCAACATCACGATACCCCTGAGCTGCTAATGCTTCTTGCAGGACATGAGGATCGACTCCGCGCAATGCCCTAGAACTACCCATAATTAGCACATCTGGGCGACCTTGTTCTGTCATCCGCTGTTGATATAGTGCCAGTTTTTGATCGAGGAGGGGGTTATTGAATGGGGGATTAGAAGATCTTGCTAGGGCTAAAATTGCGGCTTGGGCGGCACTGGTTCGCTCTGATTTCGATGTCTCATCAATAATTATGCTCTTTTCCCCTTCACGGGTAAAGCCAGAGGCATTGAAGTCATTGTTTTCCTTAGCACCCCGTTTTTGTAAGGATATTTCGGGGAGGGCGATTGGTACTGGTTCCTCTGTTGATGATAAAGCTGATTCGACAACCTGAGAATTTCCTGGCAAATCCGCTTCACGGAGGCTGCGGGCACGGAGAAGTTGACCTGTAAACCAGTCTGCTTGAAAGGTTAGTAATAATCCCAGGGTACTCCAAATAATTGCCACAGTAACACCTTGGGCATTGGCGGAGGTAGAACGCCCTGAAACAGCAGTAAGATCTTGATTATCTAAGGTGGGGACTAATAGCTGGGTGTAACACAACCAACGCCCAATTGTTTGAACAGTTGCCTCCCAATAGGGATTGAGACTATCCTCTCGATCTTCTTCTATTACATCCGAATCCTGACCAGGTTCGGTGCTAGGTACTACTAAATGGCTTACCTCATTTGGCGAGAAGTCTGGCGTAACCTCGACAACTTGCCGCCGTCTTGTGACAAAATCAAGACCATAATTCCATGCGGGAGCGGTTGCTCCAGCACGACGACCATAAATTCTAACGCCTCCAATATCTGGAATAGCTAAATCCCGCAGTAACCGGGTAATGGGAGAAACCATCTGAGTTTGAGGCGGGCAGATTATTCCTTCACTCATGATATGGAGTAGATCCTGCTTGCGGCGCAGTTTGAGTTGAATTCCCCCTGTTGTCAATCGCTGATCCAGGTTAGGATTGACTAACCTTTCTAGTAAAAAGGTTAGGCTTTCTAAGTCTCCCTGTTGAGCTAAGGTAAATGTAGCTGGAGCTAATTCTTCTTCTGCTGCGGCAGGTAAATTCAGCCAGTCAATCCAAATTGGGGTTTCTGGCTCCAACTCGAAAGAGAATCGATCTGACTCAACACCATAGACTGTAGCGGCTTTAATACCTTGAGGAGCCAGTAACTCTAGTATCGGTGCGATCGCGCCCATCGTAGTTTGCTTGTCGGGAACCTTGATTTCCCCAATAATGGCTTGGCTGCAAAATAAATGGAGTGTCGATTCTTTGAGAACAGCCCGGACTATAATTTCAGCATGGGATAGTCTCTGATTCAAAAGTCGCGCTAGTGCCTGGATGTCGCCCCACTGCGCCCAATCTTCCAGCATTACTTCTGCTGGTGTCAAATTCACCCGCACTATCCATTCTGGTTTTGCTTCTCCACTCACCTGAGAGCAAATTGCTGCATCTTTGAATCCTGTAAGCTCTAAAGACCGCAACTGCTTTACGATTGGCTCTACTAGTAAAGAAGCATCAGTGCTGTAGTTGGCGCTACAAATAACCCAAAGACGTTGTTGGTTGTTGGTTGTTGGTTGTTTGGCAAAGGAAGAATTTTGACTGGTGACTTGTGACTTTTGGGTTTGGATTTGGACTTTTATGCTTGCTCCCAGATAACTCAAACTGCTACTGAGATAGCGTGCGATCGCGTCTGGTGAGCCAGAACGGGCTAGACTTTCGTGAGAAACTAGTATAGCTGCGTGGGTTGTTGCTGTTTCCAAAGATGCCTCTGATGTGGTTTTGCCCGCCTTCCCGGGTTGAGGGGGTTTTAGTTGAATTTGTTCTATCCAGTCTGGCCGCTCGTTGTTACCGCTGCGCCCATAGATAATCATCTGATAGATCGGGGTTTCCCGATTGATGGGAAATTTACCTCTCCCCTCCTGGGCGTTGAGCGCATGAAGTAAGCGGTTCGCGATATTATTGCTATCCAGGACGCGATCGCTCTGGCAAAGAACATGTAGACTATTCCCGCGTAATCTTACTCGCAGATGCACTCCTGGTTGCCCAATCGCATTGTATGCCCATTGAGCCAAGGAGAAGGGATGTGATGAATAGGTTTGCCGCTCGGTATCCAACATTACAAGCTTGTCACGAGTACTCTCGAATTACTGACTCAATTCAACCACACTTACATCTATAGTGCATCTAGGCAGAGCAAATCGCACGCCGATAAAAAGGAAATAGAACTTGATCTAACCACAGTGAAAATGTGAAACAAAATGAAGTAAAATGAGGTTGCGGAAAGGTCAGACGGCTGTGTGTAGTACAAAATTACTATTTCGGGAGATGATGGAAAACGATGCCTGGGTTGGGCGTAGCCATCGCAAGTGGCAGTCTAAACCCGCTGACTTAAAGCTGTCGGGAAATCAAGTCCATGTTTGGCGTACTCAACTAGAGTTACCGACATCACAGATAGAGCAATTAGCCCAAACTCTATCTACTGACGAAGCGGAAAGAGCTAATAGATTTTACTTTGAGCGAGACAGGAAACATTTTATTGCAGGTCGCGGTATTTTGCGGACAATTCTCGGTCAGTATTTAGATCTAAATCCAGCCAAGATCCAGTTTGATTATAGTCCTCGTGGCAAACCAGGACTAGCTAATACTGATGAAACCCTCTATTTTAACTTGTCTCATTCTCAGGGGTTAGCTCTCTATGGAGTATCGCGAGATCTTAATCTGGGAATTGATCTAGAATACATCCGCCCGATGTCCGATATTGAGCAACTGGCAAAGCGATTCTTTTCTTCCAGGGAATATACTGCGATCGCATCCCTGCCAGATAATGAAAAGCAAGGGGCATTTTTCCAGGCTTGGACTTGTAAAGAAGCTTATCTTAAAGCTACTGGCGATGGCTTGGCGGGTGGACTAGCAGAGGTTGAAGTCTCCCTCATTCCTGGAGAAGCAGCCAGACTCCTGAGTATTGCAGGTAACTCACAAGCGGCTTTGAGTTGGTCATTCCATCAAATAATACCAGCACCAGACTACATGGCGGCTTTAGCTGTTGCAGGAAAGGATGGGGATTTGGAGTTGATCAATTATCCTATAATGGCTAATGGCTAATTGGTAATTAAGATAATATTTATCCGTTAGCTATCAGCGATATCCTTGGCAAGTTTACCCAATTTATAGGTACTTCAAAAACGCTGATGCTGGACTTCACTCAGTTGTAAATCCATGACTTTAAAGGCAGTTTTATTTGATTTTAACGGTGTTATTATTAATGATGAAGGTATTCACCTACAACTCATTGATGAGATTCTGCTTCAGGAAAATCTACGTCCCTCACCACAGGATGTGCGGGACTATTGTTTGGGAAAGAGCGATCGCACATGTTTAGTCGATTTACTCAAAAGTCGCGGTAGGTTTGTGAATGAGGACAACTTAAGTCGGATGATTGCCCGGAAATCTGAATTGTACCGCCTGAAGCTAGAGGAATTGCCCAAATTGCCAATTTATCCGGGGTTAGAGGATTTAATTTTCAAAATTCGCCTTGCTCAGTTACCGATGGGAATTGTGAGTGGGGCGCTTCACTCTGAGGTTGAATTAGTATTAACTCGTGCTGAATTATTACCATACTTTTCAGTTATTGTAGCAGGTGATGATATCAAGGTGAGTAAGCCCGAACCGGATGGATATCTCCTCGCAGTAGAACGTTTGAACCAGCAATATCCGGAACTTAAGGCTCGCTCAATTGATTGTCTGGCAATTGAAGATACCTTTACCGGAATTGAAGCTGCTAAACGAGCAGGAATGCAGGTAGTGGGAGTCGCTAATACTTACCCTTTTCACATGATTCAGCGTCAGGCTAACTGGGCGGTGGATTATCTTAACGATTTGGAATTAGAGCGGGTGCAGGAAGTTTATGCTGCACTCGCTCCTAGTTGAATCACAGATTCCCTAGCACTTCAATCAGTTTACGTCGGAAAAAACTGTCATTCTGCTGATACCAATCTCTGGCATTTTCACCTAACTGCTTTTTCGAGTTATAATCCATCCCCAATATTTCGTTAATTTTCTGTTCTAGAGATTGGGGATTGACATAATAGTTAGTGCCCAAACGATGAATTTTACTATCGTGATAATCTACTAAAATACCCCGATTTGGAGTAATTACCTGATTCATTGGAGGTGCATTAGTGGTAAGGGTTACTGCCTGACAACTCATGGCTTCTACTATATAATGACCAAATCCTTCTGCTTCGGATGGACATAAGTGAATGCCATGAGAATTCTGATATTGGCACAGTACTTCATCATCGAGATATTTGGTAATATATTCGATATTGGGAGCTGTGATTTTAGTACTAGAGTTTTGCTTCTGTTTAATTGTCAGTCGTGGCCATTCCGGGTGACGTTTCCATACTTCAAGAATTGTTTTCGTACCTTTCTGCCAGCTACTTGCCAAATGAAGGAAAGCATCGTAATCTTTGGGGTATTTTTCGTTGAAACAGTCAAGGCTGGTAAAGCTAATAAATTCGGTTTTGCATCCTAACTTATTGAAGATATTCTCTGCGAATCTTGTTTTGCAAAGAATGTAGTCAAATTTCTCTAAATAGGGATGCCAATCCTCTCGAAACCATTCCTGATTGGGAATAAGACAGTTGACACTGGCATAAGGAAACCAAGAGGGTTCCACATACTCAAGAAATAGGTTAATATCGTAGGGAGGTTTGGATTTAAGGGTATAGCTAGCAAATCGATTAATGTAAGTTGTAATCCGCTGAATTTTATGGCCTACAGTCTTTTCGCCTAGAATATAAACCATTACTGAAAAACCAGCTTCTTTGAGAAGGCTATCCAGAATTTTGACATCGCGCCCTAAACCAGCTTTACTGTCTGCTGTGATGATGTTGATCCGCTTCATTTTGAAATGCACCTCTCCAAGGTTAGGGGAAATTTGTTGTTGAAAAATCTGTCGTAGAATACCATAATTAATGCGTAACAGCACTCGCTCCTAGTTGAATCACAGATTCCCTAGCACTTCAATCAGTTTACGTCGGAAAAAACTGTCATTCTGCTGATACCAATCTCTGGCATTTTCACCTAACTGCTTTTTCGAGTTATAATCCATCCCCAATATTTCGTTAATTTTCTGTTCTAGAGATTGGGGATTGACATAATAGTTAGTGCCCAAACGATGAATTTTACTATCGTGATAATCTACTAAAATACCCCGATTTGGAGTAATTACCTGATTCATTGGAGGTGCATTAGTGGTAAGGGTTACTGCCTGACAACTCATGGCTTCTACTATATAATGACCAAATCCTTCTGCTTCGGATGGACATAAGTGAATGCCATGAGAATTCTGATATTGGCACAGTACTTCATCATCGAGATATTTGGTAATATATTCGATATTGGGAGCTGTGATTTTAGTACTAGAGTTTTGCTTCTGTTTAATTGTCAGTCGTGGCCATTCCGGGTGACGTTTCCATACTTCAAGAATTGTTTTCGTACCTTTCTGCCAGCTACTTGCCAAATGAAGGAAAGCATCGTAATCTTTGGGGTATTTTTCGTTGAAACAGTCAAGGCTGGTAAAGCTAATAAATGCTGAATTTTATGGCATACAGTCTTTTCGCCTAGAATATAAACCATTACTGAAAAACCAGCTTCTTTGAGAAGGCTATCCAGAATTTTGACATTGCGCCTTAAACCAAATTTACTGTCTGCTGTGATGATGTTGATCCGCTTCATTTTGAGATAAAAGTCTCTAAGATTAGGGGAAATTTGTTGATTAACCTGCGGCATAACGCCATGATTGATCCACCCACTAATCACAAGATTGATTTAGTATTCCCAAATTATTGATTAGTTAATTAATTGGTTCCTTGTCGCACTATATCAGTATAGTCTTTGGCACGTACCTGACGGAAAACCTGTAAGATTAACTGGCGTAAATTGGTAGGAAAGTAGGACATAATTAAAGCCAATTTAACTTTGTTAGACTTACCTAATACTTGAGAAGACTCTTGTAATATTTGTCGTCCCTCGGTGCTATCGCCATTTTCAATTAGTCTTAACCCTAAACATTCTTTTGTCCAAGCCAATTTGTGAATCCGCCGCTTTTCCAAGTCTGGAGATGGAAACTGGTAACTATTGATAGAGAAAACCTTAGCTTTGAGAAAGTGTAGATTTTGTTTTAAACTAGTTTGCCCGCCGTGGAAGCGATACTCCATGAGATACTCTGGCAAAAAATACGCTGATTTATCTGCGATCGCTAATCTTACCAGTAAATCGTAATCCTCACATCCGTCTGCTTCCGGGCGCATGTAATCAACCTCTGCTAAACAGGGGCGACGAAATAGAGTTGAACCTACTTGCAAGCTTTGGTATTGAAAAGTTTGTAGGATTAAATCGGGAACAGTACCTTGATTGAGCTTGTCTTTCCCCCATTTGGCGGCATTCTCTTGAGTTGCTGACTCCATCCGCTCCCCATTTTGATTGATAATCCAGTGATTAGTACAAACAAAATCTACTGTAGGCTCATTATCTAAAATCGTCACAGTTTTGGCTAAAAATTCTGGAGTGATGGCATCATCATCATCGAATTTGATAAAATAGTCCCCAGTGGCGGCATCAAAACCGGAGCGCATATTTTTACTCCTGCCAATGTTTTTGGGATGGCGGATATAGCGGATTCTGGGATCTTGCCACTCACTGACTACCTCGGCTGTGTTATCTGTGGAGCCATCATCACAGATGATTAGTTCAAAATCCTGATAAGTCTGAGTGAGAACACTTTGAACGGAATACCGCAGGAAACTGGCGCGGTTGTAAGTAGGGATACAAACGGTAACTTTAGGCATAGATTTAGCGAACTCAAGATATTTAACTACCATTGAATAAAATTTTATACTAGCTTGGATATCAGTGGTTTGGTAATTTTACTGACACCACTAGCCATAATCAATCCTTGTTTGCTATGATAGCTAATGTCAGGGTTTGGTTGCCACTTAACTTTGTTCCAGGAATTACTCAAAGTAAGAGTTTAACCTAAAATTTACAGGAATGCACTATAAAGATTGGCAAGACGGATACGCGAATTTTCTGTCGTATCCATTCCTCTAATATCATCTCCGGTAGCATCGGACTTTTACTATCTGTTCGTAGTAAGCACTTTAGTGCTTGGAAATATAGCATTTTTAGGCACTAAAGTGCCTACTACAAACACGAGACAAGTCTACTTGATCTGAAAAATTCGTGCTATCTATTTTCCATTTTCCATTCAATATAGGAGGTATATTTTGGTAAACAATTCCTCACTTCGCACTCTCTTCATCACAAAGGAAGTACCCTACCCACCCATCGGTGGAGTATCGTTACGCAACTGGCAAAACATCAATATCATGATGAAATATGGTCCCGTTGCAATTTTTTCTGCCTCTAACTGGACTCCCAAAGAAACTTATCTACCGGGTGTTGAGCTATGGCATCATTCTAATGTTGAAATCCAACGTTCCGGTTGGGAAAATTTAGAACGTCGGTTATGGTGGTTGCACCCCCGCAGACATCCAGATGCCGATTGGTCTTATTCTAGCACTGCGGCACGAGAATTAGATGAATTAATTGCCAAATTTAAGCCAGATTTGGTAGTTTTTGTGGAAGTTTGGCTATACCCATACTTGAGAATTGTTCAGCGTCATAAATGCCGCATTATCTTCGATAATCTTAACGTTGAAGCATCTCTCTTCCAGCAAAAATATGCTTCGGTTCAAGATATTAAATCGAAAATTAAAGTAAAGATTCAACTCGATCATCTTAAATCTATCGAAAGGGATTTGAGTCAAAAAGCTGATGATATATGGGTATGTAGCGATAATGATGCTAACTTAATTAAGGAATTATACGGACAGGTAGCGCCTACTCATCTTGTCCCAAATGGCATTAATGTAGCACACTACGATGGTGTCCATTCTGGCAAATTGAGTCCTCCAAGTGGCTTGGAAGATAAAAGCCGGAATTTACTCTTTCTCGGACAGATGTCATACTTACCTAATACGGTAGCCGCTGAGTTATTGATAAATAAAATATATCCTAAACTTCGGGAAATTTATCCAGATTGTCGTCTTCTGCTAGTAGGACGAAATCCGACTCCACTGATGTTGGATGCTGCTAAAAAAGATGCTCAAATTATTGTTACTGGTAGTGTACCAGATGTGCGACCTTATTTAGCGGCGGCTAGTGTTATGGTGGTGCCACTGATTCAAGGTGGAGGTACTCGCCTCAAGATTTTAGAAGCATTTGCCGCAGGTTGTCCAGTTGTTAGTACTGCTAAAGGTGCTGAGGGGTTGAATGCCAAAGATGGGGAACATTTGTTGATTAAGGATAGTATTGAAGAGTTGGTGGCTGGTGTGTGTCAAATTTGGTCTGATCCTGCTTTGGGTGAGAAATTAGCTGGTTGTGGTTATGAATTAGTGCAGGAGGAATATTCTTGGGAAGCTGTTGCTGGGAGAGTGGAAGAGGCTGTTAAAGTGCCCTTGCCATCCGTCAGTAATGGCAGATTTAGTAGAATAAAGTCATCAGTAAATTAGCAAAAAAACTATGAACTCAAAACCCCGCATCAGCATAATTATTTTCGTAGATTCTCTCAATCCAGCCCTGTCTGACACCATTAAAGGTTACGCGAGACAGACTTGTGTGCTGAGTACTTTCGAGTTGATTGTAATAGACTTTAAGTTGTCGCGAGACTTCTCCGCAGAAGTGGAGAAGATTTGCCAGTTAACAGACAATAATCTTAACATTAAGTATTTCCGACATGAGAGTAACTCTCGCTCAGTAAGAAATAACTTTGGAGTCACCCAAGCAACAGCCGACTTAGTTGTGTTTATATCTGGCGACTTTATTCCCCAACCAGGATTTATCGAAGCGCATTTGCAATTTCACCAAGCACATCCAGAACCTCAGCTAGTAGGTATTGGGTCAGGATTTTCCCCAAAATCTCAGCGTAAAAAATCAAAATTTCTAGCTTGGCAGGAAGATTCAGGTAGTTTATTCGGTGTCAGATTGAATGAAAAAGACCCGGTATTACCCAAGAACTTCTTCTACGTTGCTAATGCATCAATTAAGAAAGAATTTTTCCTTTCAGTGGGCATGTTTGACGAGGATTTTCCTTATGATGCCTGGGATGATTTTGAAATTAGTATGCGATTAGCCCAACATGGCATGAAGTCGCTTTATGTACCAGAGGCAATAGCAATTCATAACCATCTGCTTACTCTTTCTGAAAGACGAAAAAGAATTGAGTGGGCTGGGGAATCAGCAGCTATCTTAAAATCGAAATATCCCGATTATCATATCCCCATTCGTTCACCTTGGAAACAGCTTATTAAGAGCTACATAAACTTGCTAGTCTATGGGGTGACTCGCAATTCTAAATACCAGGTTAATTACTGGGAACGCACACTAGAAGCGGCTTTTACTAGGGGCTATCTCCGTGGGTGTCAAGCATTAGACATCTCCAGAAATTAGCTTTTCACCTAAACAGAGTAATGGTTTTAGATTCCTTTTCGGAGATGTTTGTTGATTATAAAAGATTAATAAACATCTCTCTGTCTTCTATCTTTTATCAAAAATAAGTAAAAATATGTCGGATTTTGTCATTCCTCTAGTTACTGTTTGTGTCCCTACCTATAATGGAGCAAAGTATCTGCAAGAATGTCTTGACAGTATTCTCTGTCAGACATTTACCGAATTTGAGTTACTTATTATTGACGATTGTTCTTCGGATGATACACTCAATATTGTCAATACCTATGCCGAACGGGATCGACGGATTAGAGTAGTAGTTAACAATACCAATATGGGTTTAGTAGGCAACTGGAAACGTTGTGTTAACCTGGCGCAAGGTGAGTGGATAAAATTTGTATTTCAAGATGACTTGATAGCGCCGACATGCTTAGAAAAAATGCTTGCTGCCAGACAACCTGAAAAATATCTTATTAACTGTCGTCGCCAATTTATTTTTGAAGCTGAAGTTCCAAAAAAAACTAGGGAAGAATATCAAAAGTTTCTCACATATTTATCAACAGAAGGGGTATTCTCCGGAAAAACAGAAATTTCTGCCAGGGATTATTGTGAAGCTTTACTTAATAATATTGATGCTATCTATGCTAATTTTGTTGGTGAACCGACAGCAGTAATGCTACACCGCAGTGTATTCGATCGATTTGGTACTTTTAATCATCACCTAATTCAACTTCTTGACTTTGAGTTTTGGACAAGAATTGCTATTCACTCAGGTATGATTTATGTACCAGAAACTCTAGCTACTTTTCGCATACATAGCAACTCAGCAACCGCCACCAACTATTCAGGAAAAAAATATCGAACTTCAGTCTTAGACAAGTTAATTTTCATCTATGACTTGGCGTTTCAGCCTGTCTACGAACCTTTGCGTCTTGTTAACGATAATTGCGAATTTCAACTAATTGATAAAAAACATGAGCAACCAGTTAATCTGTTCGATTTAGTTGCAGAGTATGCTTATAACTCTCGTCGGATTGCACAACGTGGAGCAGCCAATCGTGAAAATCCAGATTCTAGCCTTTTAAGCGAGTGGGAAAAAATACAGAAAGTTTATCCGCTTCTTACATATTTATCACAGCGCAGTCTTACTAAAAAAATTATTAGTCACAGCTTATACCGCTGGAAAGATTTAAGGCGTAATCTAAAAGCAACTATTCAACAGCAAAAATAATCCATAAAAAGTCTTACATCTTATTTAATATGAGAACGAACCCATGATGGGCAATCCCCAAAGCTGCGGAGAAAGTAATCTTGAACTCCCTGTAAGGCTGCCTTACTTCTCAATCTATCTTGGGAAGTAGTCTGAGGAGATAAATAATTGCGAACCTGCCTAAAAATATCTCTGGCAATTAATGGATAAAGCTTGAATGATTCCGAAAATGGAATATTTCTTTCAATCCACAATAATCTATTACGCCACCAAAAATATTGATAATGAGGGGCTTTATCTCCACCACTGAAACTTGCTGAAATTTTGTGCCATACTTTTGAAGAGGGAACAACAATAGATTTGTATCCACTTCGCCTTGCTCTATAACACAAGTCACTTTCTTCCCACATCAGGAAGTATTTTGGCTCCAGCATTCCTATTTGTTTTATGACATCAGCCTTGATTAGTAGGGCGCAGCCACAAATATAGTCTGTCTCCCTAATATCCTGCCAGTCTTTCCCATTATCTATTTTTCCCTGTCCAATATGCTCAAACCTGAGTTTATCAGGGAACCACTGAGCGCCAGCGTACCAGATTTTTTCGCTACTGCCATAGTAATAAATTTTTGAGCCAAATATGCCTGCATCAGGATATTTTGTGCTAGCTTCCATCAACGCTGAAATAACTTGAGGATCGACTATGGTATCATTATTGAGCAAGAATATATAATCAGCTCCGTGAGCTATTGCATATTCAATACCTACATTATTTCCCGCTGAAAATCCTAAGTTTGCACCATTTTCAAGGAGTAATAGGTGAGGAAACTGTTCCTTGATAACAGTCGTTGAATCATCAGTAGAGCCATTATCTACAACAACTACTTGATAGTTATCATATTCAATACCTTTGAGAGAATTTAGACACTCAATCGTGAGATCTTTTCCATTCCAATTGAGAATAATGATAAATACTTTAGGATTTGTATCCACAATCTTTATTTTAATCATCCTAGCCTTCTTTGGGTGAGAAATTAGCTGGTTGTGGTTATGAATTGGTGCAGGAGGAATATTCTTGGGAAGCTGTTGCTGGGAGAGTGGAAGAGGCTGTTAAAGTGCCCTTGCCATCCGCCAGTCATGGCAGATTTAGTAGAATAAAGTCATCCGTAAATTAGAAGAAAAACTATGGGATCAAAATGATTAAACCTGAGTTTATCAAAGATTATGGGATCGTAAATTTTTAGGAACTCTTTTCCTTTTTAGCGGCATCTTGATAAAATTTGAGATGATCGTTAAAAATTATCGACATGGACAGTTTTTTTTGGAGGCGAACAACAGCAGGATCTTCTTGATCTGAGCAGATGGGGAGCAGCTTTAGTATAGCTTTAGCCAGTTCCTCAGCCGTATAGGGATTAAAGGTATGAATCGCTCCTGGTTCGATTTGGTTGTATTCTGCAATTTGGGGAAGATCTGAAGCGAGAATAGGACGAGCTACGGAAATCCAGGTTGACAGAGAGGCTGAAGCCGAAAAAAGTTTGAAGGGACAAACAGCTAAATCGCTAGCAACTAGATAACGTAGCAAATCTTCTTCAGATAAGTACCCTGTAATGTGCAAGCGCTGGGCAACTCCCTTTTTTTCTGCTATCTTGAGAAGATAAGACAATAAACCCTGGTTATTAGGAGCAATACCCCCAGCAAAGATGACTTTAACCTCTGGAGGTAATTTGGGGATAGCTTCAATGAGTAATTGATGACCTTTGTTGTCATAAATAAATCCTTGAAGAGTCACTACTTTATAGTCTTCAAGTCCTAGACTTGAACGAGCTTCTAGACGGCTGATTTTAAAAGCAGGTTCTTCAACAAAAAGAGGAATCTTAGTCAGTTTTTTGGGATCGATCAGATGGATAATTCTTTGTTTTTCTTCCTCTGTGCTGATTAAGATTCCTCGTAATTGTTTAGATAGCCAAAGCAAGGTTTTTCTGTCTGCAAGATAACTATACCAAGTCCCCCGCGCTGCATTAACCACACGCTTTAAAGGGTGAGATTGGGATCGCACCTGCTGTTGATACTGTTGATTGAAAGCTGTTAACAGATTATTGGATGGGTAGATTGCAGGATACATATCGTGGAATGTAGCGACGATAGGAACTGAACATTGACTGATGAAACTCTTGAGATAAAACAATTGTTTCCATCCTCCCCCCCAAAGATACTTGCTGTAATGTAGGTGAATGATATCAGTACGATCGAGTTCTTTTGCCGCTTTACCTAGTAGGATTTGATTGTGCTTTTTATTCTCAGTCAAGATAACATTAGCTTCCATAATACTGAGATTTGAACGTTGGTGTGCTTCAGAAGCAAGTAAGCGACTATATCGGGTGATGCCACTCTCTCTTTCTTTAGATGTGCTAATGTGTAAGTAGCCGATTTTCATTTTATTAATTTAGACGACAATAGTCCGGACAGTTGAGATAAAGCTTGAAAACATTAATTTTACGTTAGCGTTTCTAGGCTGAAACCATTATTCTCTCAAGGATGTTTCAAAACTGTCCGAAGTGTTTAGACAAATAACTCTTAATTATCTTGAATTAGGTAACTTTTTCAAGAATTATGCACTGTGTAAGAATCAGGCATTTTTCCCAAGGGTCTTTGACAACTAAAAATTCGTCTAGTTGTTGGTGTATATTTTCAGGTTTAAATTCAGGATAACCATACAATTCACAAGGATTACCAACTTTAATTCTGAGTCCAGATGCTTCAATTAAAGAGCAAATTGAAATATTGGAGCCATATCTGTTAGAAATTTTAGCAGTGAATGGATAGCAATCCAGAAATAAATCTATAGTAGCTATAAAAAATCCACCTGGTTTAAGAATACGTGCAATTTCTTTGACTAGTGGCGCAACTTCTTCTGGTGGAATGTGTTCAATTGCTGAGATTGAGAAAACCCGATCGTAAGTATTACTCTCTATCTGGGCATTTTGCAGAAAATCCTGAATAAAGTTAACTTTTCCTCTAAAAGCCTGATTTAAGTAATTAAACTGATGGGAAGTGAAGAGCCAATCGACTTTTTCACTCGGATTTATAAGAGGATCTACTGAAGTAACTTCTAGTCCATGTTCAGCCAAGATAAATTGAAAACCAGAAGCCCCTGCACCAACTTCTAAGACTCGCATTCCCGCTTCTAATGGTGTAGCAAAAAAACACCACGGGTACTCAAAAATTCGTGTTTGACTATTATGCTGAAACCCAAAAGCTCCAATCTGTTGCATCAGTAAATAAGGGATTTTAAAGCGATTTCGCCAAGCAAAATTGCTGCCACGATTTTTGGAATTTACAAATTTATACCACCACTCAGAGCCAAAAGGTGCTTTGTGCTTTTGATTCCAATCCGTGAATTTGTTGGATATAATTTTAGGTGCTAGCATGAGTCATTTATTCCCTTTTATCTGTGAAATTTTGAACTAGAGAAGCTATTCCATTAAATAAACCCTAGATGCCAATTCGTCTCACCTAATGTATAGTCTAACTCCTGATTTCGTTTGCCAATTGGTTTAGCTGGAATACCCGCAACAATTGTATAGGGTTCAACAGACTTAGTGACTACAGCACCCGCTGCAACAACCGCACCTTTGCCAATGGTTACGCCAGCTAAAACCATCGCTCTAGTACTCACCCAAGCATGATCTTCAATAACAACTTTACCTGTTTTAACTCCAAACGTAGGACTTTGGGCATCGTGCTGCATTGTCCATATCATAGCTTCAGATGAGATATTGACATTATTACCTATCTTTAAAGATACACAACCATCTAAATAACAATCATGTCCTATTGTTGTTGCTGAACCTATGGTTATATTTTTGGGACTATAGACCAATGTTCCCATAAAAATAGTAGTACGATCTCCTATTCTCATCCCGAAAAAACGGCGAAGAATAAATTGTCTAATGCTCCGTAATGGAATTCTCGTCAGGTAGTAAAGGAAGATGTATTCTATACTTGGCAAAAAAATTAGCTTAGTATATCTAAGCTTATCAATTATTGATTTCATTCATTCCTACCATTTTTGTACATAGTCTCAGAGATTATACCACAAAGCTACTTATACCTTAGAATCACTTCTTAAATCTACGATATAAACTAACTTTAAATTTTTGCCCCATACTTTTGATTTTTCTCTGACTTTTCTCCATCAAACTTTGTGGTTTCAACTCTTTCGGCATTTTGTCTGGTTCCTTCATAAATCGATAGTACAAAAAGACATCCTTGTAAAGAAGATCGACATCCTCACCCTGACATAGCCGCGCAAAATCTTTAGATGAGTAGTTCATGTAATGAATGCGGTGAATCGGTTTTAATCCTTGCTCATTATAAAGAACATTATCAATATTTACAAATGGATCGGCATCCGCACAATTCCCAGTTCTTTCTTGGGCATTTGGACTTAGAGTAAAATTAAATAATGAACCATTGCTCCGCAATGTCATGTAATTAAATAAAAACACATCATCCCACCAGCCGTCAATATTAATCCACTCAACTTCTTTTTTGTCAATCAAGAGATCCTTCAACCTAGACAATTCACTAGGCTCAAAAAAGCCTCTCCTAGAACCCCAAAAACTACCGCAGTGGAGATTGGGGCGAATCTCAGCTTCTTGGAAAATACCAGTGTTTTCAATAACTGATATATTTAAAGCTGCGACAGGATTTGGTTTCTTGTGTTCCCAATCGTCAAACACAAAATTATAAGTTTCTAACTTCTCAAATACATCATCTAGTGGCTTCATCGCCAAACTATCACCATCATAAAAGACAAACTTATCAAAGGGTCCATCAAAAGCGACAAACTTTCGTTGCAAATGTCCGCCATACCACCGAGGATTGGATAATTTAGTCTTACTTGCTCTGGCATGAGCCGCCCAAACTTGGTGTGCGAATTTTTCCCAGCGTTGAATGGACTCTGAGTTATTAAATATAGTAACATTGGGTCTGGAAGCAATTTCCTGTTTAACTTTATCGAGGCGATCGTCATAAGGAATAATACAAACAGGAATATCTGGACTGACATTCATCTCAATGCTGTTTAGTAAAGCTACGAGTTGATCGTAAACAACATCATTCGCCAGGGTATAAATACCATGTGGCTCCATTAAGTAAACTCCTTAATCGAACAGCTAATCGCCAATGTCAATTTTTTTAGTACTGATAGAAAATTCGGTCAGAACATTTAGGTTATAGAAGCACCGATTTTCAAGTTATGCTAGAGCCAGTATAACTCAGCATTTTCCAAATGTCATCCCCGATCGGGAGATAAAATTAAGTATAAGCTGAGTTCGGAGTATGCGCTTCGCGCAGGCTACGCCAACGGAGTTCAGTGACTCCCATGTAAAAATAGTGTCAATAGGGTGGGGAATGCCCAGCCGACAACCGATAATCTAATCCCGATGCTGAGTGTGGACATTGCCTAGCTGACACCCTCTCTTGCCTTTATTTATGTACACCTAATTAATAAGTTAAATCGAATTGACAAAAGATGGATAGGAAGTTAAAATGGTGAATGATGTTTTATTATATAAATGAGAGAAAAAAAGTTTAAACTGAGATGAAAAAGTAATAAATAATTTGATTAAGCCTATGCTCCTTAAGCCAATAACAAATAACGAAAGTAACTCAACAGAGCTACCAAAAGTGTCAGTCATTGTCCCCATTTATAACGGAGAGACAGACTTACCTGACTTAATCCGTTGCTTAATCACTCAAACCTACCCAGCGGATCGGGTAGAATATTTACTGGTAGATAATAATAGTAGCGATCGCACCCTCGAAATTCTCCAAAAAGCAGCACTTGAAGCTCAATCTCAAGGTATCAAACTATACCCCCTGACAGAAAACCAAATTCAAAGTTCTTACGCTGCTCGCAATAAAGGTATTCACACTGCTACTGGAGACATTTTAGCATTTACTGATGCCGACTGTCGTCCCCTGCCTCAATGGTTGAGTCTCTTAGTTGAAGCCTTTACCAATCCGAAAGTGGGTTTAGTCGTGGGAGAAATTGCCGCTCTACCAGGAAAAACTCTACTAGAAAAACATGCCGAACGCCAGAGTACCTTAACTCAAAAAGATACCCTAGCTCATCCTTTTTGTCCATACGGGCAAACTGCTAATTTGGCAATTCGACATGAAGTTTTCCAGGAAATTGGGTTATTTCGCCCCTATATGACAACTGGTGGAGATGCGGATATGTGTTGGCGGATTCAGCGGGAAACCGATTGGCAACTCTATTTTGCAGAAACAGCAATTGTTCAGCACCGCCACCGGGCTAATTTGCAGGAATTCCGCAGTCAATGGCAACGTTACGGACGTTCTAATAAATATTTACACGAATTACACGGGGTGGAATTACGACCAAAATTAAATGCCAAAAAATCTCTATATTTAATGAGTCGTTGGTTACTAAAAGAATTGCCAATGACAACGGTAAAAGCGGTGGCAGGAAAAGGATCTTTTGTCGATATATTAGGTACGCCAATTAACTTGTATGGTGCCTGGGCGCGGGATGTGGGACAACAACAAGCGCAACTGCCAGCACAAGCAAGAGAGATTGAGTCGTTGCCAAAAAATAACAGTTGAGTTCAGATTTGTTAGTGATTTGTTCTTAGCTATTGTTTCTCAGTAATTTAACAAACAACCAACAACAAACAACTAATAACAAATAACCAATGACAAATGACTAATTTATATGTTATAACCGAGCCGTTAGTACTTCCCCAAGCTTTCTCACCCCTAAACTTATGCAACAACCGCAAATCGCTGCCATTATCTGCACCCACAATCGGGATAATTATTTAGGAGCCGCCATTGATAGCTTGCTGGCTCAGGATTGTGAAGATTTTGAAATTATAGTAGTTGATAATGCGTCGAGCGATCGCACTCGCGAAGTTGTCGAACAACGCCTCCCGCACCCCCGATTAAAATACGTTTACGAAGAAGAATTAGGCTTGTCAGTGGCACGTAACCGGGGTGCAAAGGAAAGCACTGCTCCCATTCTCGCCTATTTAGACGATGATGCAGAAGCAAGTCCCCAATGGTTAAGAGTATTATTAACAGCTTATCATAATAACGAAAAACTCGCGGTCGCCGGGGGAAAAGTGACTCTTATTTGGCATAATAATATAACTCCCCCTAACTGGATTTCATCAGAATTAGCAGGAGCTTTAGGATTGTACGATCTTGGAGATACTATGGTATATATTAAAGATCCAGGTCTAACACCTAGAGGATTAAACTATTCAATCAGGCGTACATTTTTAGATCAAATTGGCGGATTCGATCCTAATTTAGGAAGAAAGGGGAAAAATTTACTCTCTAACGAAGAATTGTATATGACTGAACTAGCACTGAAAAATGGATGGCAAGTTGCTTATATTCCCGAAGCATTAGCCGCACATAATGTCGCCCCGGAACGAATGAAACCAGATTGGTTTTTACGGCGGAGTTGGTGGCAAGGTGTGAGCGAATGTTATCGGGAAGAAATTGCAGGGAGAACGGGGATTTCTCAACTTGGAAGAGGTGGGGAAAGGATGGTACGCGGACTTTATAAATCGTTAAAATATTTCTCAGATCCAGCTAAAAGGTTTGATAATTTAACTTATGCTTATGGTCAAATCGGTTATTTGAATTCGGCAATAAAAGCTATGCTGGGAGTAGGGAGTAGGGAGTAGGGAGTAGGGAGTAGGGAGTGGGGAGTAGGGAGTAGGGAGTGGAGAATAAAGTCAAAACCAACAACCAACAACCAACAACTAACAACCAACAACAAACAACAAACAACCAACAACCAACAACTAACAACTAACAACAAATGAAAAAAGCACTAATTTGCGGAGTTTCTGGTCAAGATGGAGCCTATTTATCTCAATTACTATTAAATCGAGGTTATACAGTATGTGGAACCTCGCGGGATGCACAAATGTCCTCATTTCAAAATTTGATCCGCTTGGGTATTCGGGAACAAGTGAAACTAGAATCTGTCTCTCTTACCGATTTTCGGAGTGTCTTGCAGATACTAAATAAAACCGAACCAGATGAAGTCTATAATTTGGCGGGACAGAGTTCGGTAAGTCTTTCCTTTGAGCAACCTGTTGAAACATTAGAAAGTATTTCTATTGGCACGTTAAATCTTTTGGAAGCAATTCGCTTTACAGGTGCTAAGATTAAATTTTACAATGCGGGTTCGAGTGAATGTTTTGGAGATATTGGCGAAGCAGCAGCAGAGGAAACTACGCCATTTCGTCCTCGAAGTCCCTACGCTGTAGCTAAATCTGCCGCATTTTGGCAAGTAGCAAACTATCGAGAAGCTTACGGTTTATTTGCCTGTTCTGGTATTCTATTTAACCACGAATCTCCCTTAAGACCCCAAAGATTTGTCACTCAAAAGATTATAGCAGCAGCTTGCCGAATTGCTCAAGGTAGCAAGGAAAAACTTTATTTAGGTAATATCGATATTAAACGGGATTGGGGTTGGGCACCTGAATACGTGGAAGCAATGTATTTAATGTTGCAGCAAGAGGAAGCAGATGATTTTGCGATCGCAACTGGCGAAACTAACAAATTAGAAGACTTTGTGGCAGAAGCTTTTGCTTCTATTGGGTTAGATTGGCACGATCATGTAGTTACTGATGCCAGTCTTTTACGACCAACTGATTTAACCGTTAGTTGGGGAAATCCAGCGAAAGCCAAAGAAAAATTAGGCTGGCAAGCTGAGTATAAAATGCAGGATGTCGTACACATGATGATGGCATCCAGAATGAAAGTGGAATCGAGAATGATGGCTGATACTGACTGGTAATTGGTTGTTGGTTGTTAGTTATTTGTTAATAGGTAATGAGGAAAAGTAATTAATTTTTTCAATTTTCCTCTCCCCACTTCCTACTCCCCATTCCCCACTCCCTATTCCCCATTAATAAACGATGAAAATTCTCGCCATCTGTTCCACTTTTCCCTACCCACCAACGCGAGGAGGAACGCATAATAGAACCTTCAATTTACTTAAAAATTTAACTCAAAACCATCAGGTTACTATTATTACTCAACGTCCTCCAGAGGTAACCGATTCAGAAGTTGAAGGATTGCGTCAGTGGGTGGCAGAATTAGTGGTATTTCCTCGTCCAAAGGAAGCGACAGGGGGAATTATTGCCAAACTTAAACGTACTATCGAATTTCTCCAAAAAGGAACACCACCTAACGTACTTTATCTATACGATACTAAGATTCAACAATGGATAGATGAAGCGGTAGCGGCAGGAAAATTTGATGCTATTACTTGCGAACATAGTGTTAATGAAGTTTATATTAGACCAGAATGGAAAAAGCAGATAAATACAGTTATTAATATCCACAGTTCCGTTTATCGTACTTGCAAGAATCAGTTAGAAACTGGAACCTCAGATAATGCGTTGCGGGATCGGTTATACTTACCTTTACTCAAACGCTACGAACAGAATTCTGTTCGCAAGTTTTCCAGCATTGTGGTAACCACCGATGAAGATTGGCAACAAATGCAAGAATTTAGTCCCAATAGTGATGTAACTATTAGTCCAAATGGGGTGGATTTAGCTGAATTTACCTATCGAAAAGCAGATCCAGGAGGACATCATCTCATATTTTGTGGAGGATTAGATTATTTTGTCAATATTAATGGTGCTTGCGTATTAGGAAGAGAAATATTACCTCGATTGCAAGAAAAATATCCCGATACAACAGTAACATTAGTTGGCTCTAAACCTGCACCAGAAGTGTTAGCATTAGCCGAAAATCCGGCAATTACAGTAACGGGAAGAGTGCCTTCCATGACTGAATATTTACATCGCGCCACGGTTTGCGTCGTACCTTTGCTTAGTGGATTTGGGATGAAAATTAAAACCCTAGAAGCCATGGCTGCTGGAGTACCTGTAGTAGGTAGCGATCGCGGTTTGGAAGGATTAAATGTTGATGGAGAGGGTGTGCCCTTGAGAGGAATTCGTGCTAATTCTATACCTGAATATGTAGAGGCGGTGACGCGATTATTTGAAGATGCTAAACTGAGAGAAGAGTTATCTAAGAATGCGCGATCTTTTATTGAAGAGAATTATACTTGGGAAGGTGCGGCGAAGATTTATGAAATGGTGTTAGAGAGGAAAGGTTAGAAGAATAATTTACTAATTTAACTCTCAGGTGGCACAACTTTTTTAATTACTTATGAGTTGTCACTATCCCTTTTTTCCTTCTACAAGAAAATAGAGATTTATTATACTTCTATTCCTTCTTTGAAAGCGTCTAGATTAATCAGTTGCATAAAGGCTTCATGCCTAGATTTACCCAATTCGTAATCTTTGGCATCCTTCGCTGTAACTACACCACCTCGACGAGTGACGATTTTCCAATATTCCATTCCAATATTATTAATTATATATGGATGATGGCTGGTAATTATAAACTGTATATTTTTATTTTCAAACAATAATTCAGTTACAATATCGATACAATTAACTCCTAAACTATTTTCAAATTCGTCAATCAAAATCACAGTTCCATCAGCGGATAAGTATATATCGCTAATGTGAAGCAGGGTTCTAAACATTCCAGAAGATAGTTTATTTTGATTAATCCAATTATTAACACCTCTTTCTTTAATCTGAACGAAAGGATACTTAGCTAGAAAGGATGGTAAATCTTCAGATTCGTATGGTTCTATTTTTAGATCTTCTACCTGAGTAAATATCTCTATAAAACTATCCTTTATCTTTTTGAATAATTCAGGGATATGGTTTGAGATTAATGCTAATTTTATTTGAGTTGGCAAATTACTTTCTTTAATCTTCTCCAAAGAAGAATATTTTTTTGACGTGTCAATAATATCAATGCGATAAGGTGCATCAACAGACC
>NZ_JAMZMM010000004.1:0-39409 GCF_024178385.1 Limnofasciculus baicalensis BBK-W-15
AATTCAGCCTCAAGTAGTGGCTGGGGAATCATTAGCTCAGGCTCAAGTAGCTGAAGAATGGAAAAATATCGATATCCCCAGAGCAATTGCCTATAACAAAGGATTAGATTATAGCAAAGAGACAATCTCAGTAATCCAAGACACGCTGAAAGTGTCAAAGACAGAAGCATTTAACGAAGAAACTGTCCTCGCCATCGCCAAATGGCAATATGACAAACGTCTTACTGAAGTTGATGGTAAAATCGGTTATGCCACTAGGGAAAGTTTAGGGATTACCCAAAGACTATTCGATGATAAAGAAGGTTATGGATACAATTATTTTGAGGGCACACCATTTATAAAAGGATTGGAAGATCTCAATGATATATCTTCCAATGATGTAGATCAAGGTGACTTAGGAACCTGCGGTTTTGCTGCGGGAATGATGGCTGTAGCTAGAGCTAATCCAAGTCTAATTAGAGACTTAATTGACGATAACAGAGATGGCACTTATAACGTCAAATTGTATACTGAGTCAGGAGTACAAATCATCAAAGTAACTCCTTACTTTCCATCGGCTGCTCCTGGAATACCAGCTTATGCAGGTGTGGGAGATAAAACGAGAGAGCTAAAAGAACTTTGGCCGATGCTATTGGAAAAAGCTTATGCTCAGTATAAAGAAGGCTATGGCAAAACAGGCAAAGGTGAGGGTGGATACGATTTAATTGGTAAAGGTGGTCATCCTGGTGATGCGGTAGAAATATTAACTGGGACTCCCGCTTCTTCCTATTACATTCCTGACTGGGAGTGGAAAAAATTAGCTAATCTACTCATCAACGCTTTAGTTAAGAACAATTGGGCAGTAACAGCAGCCACTATTCCTTCTAGCGATGGTGAGAAAAAGAAAAAAGATACCGCAGATGGTGTAGTTTTAAACCATTCCTATGTCGTGGAAAAGATTTACGTTAAATCAGAGGTTGAGAACAATAATTATACAGAAGATCAATTATTTGTAGATTTACAAAATCCTTGGGGGCACAGCCATATTACGGGTTTATCTTTAAGTAAATTTCGGCAATATTTTCATACTTTATACATCAATCAGGTTAGTCAAGAGAATGTGGCGCAAAAAGGACCTGTTATTGAAAGTGACCTAGTTGAACCATCTCGAAACAAACCAGTAGCCGAGATGACAAAATTGGAGAAAATAGCAGCAGCTATTTCTGTGGCGATAACCAAGTTAGGACCAGAATTAGGCGAAAAATTAAAAGATTTGCTTAACCTCAAAACCTTAGCAGCCATGTCATTTATCATGGCTGCCTGGGCATTGTCTCATGGCACAGGTGCAGGACAAGTATTAGATGTCATCCTCATCGGAGTTGGAGTAGTTACTCTGGGGATGGATGTCATTAGTGTTATTGAAGATTTGATTGGTTTTGCGGCTGTATTGAATGCTCAAACACAAGAGGATATTGATAAAGCAGGGGAACATTTAGCTGAGGCTATTGCGACGGTTGGTGTGGAATTAATTATCCAATTCCTTACTCATCGTTTAGCTGGAAGTAAAGCGAAGAAAGCGGAGGTAGATGAGGCGGGAGTACCGCGTCAGAGGGGATTTTCTGTTCAGGATCAATTAACTAACCTTGTTACGACAGAAGGACATCATTTAATTGTTACTAAGGCGGGGAAGATTTTCCGCTGTTCGAGTTGCGAGGAATTGGGGGTACAGTTTGCTAAATTATTAGAAGAAAATGAGCAATTGGGTAAGCGTTTGGAAGCTCTTGAGACTAAGTATAAGCAAATTTCCGAGATTAAAGATGGAGCGCAACAGAAAGTACTGCTAGAGGAAGCGGATGGGGAACTTACACTGCTGGAGAGAAACATACAAGATCTAAATGTTAAAAGAGCTAATCGTTTACTAAATCAGGCATTAGATAACTTTCAACCTGGTGAGGGAATAACCAGAGAAGAAGTAGCCCAAATTCTGGAAACAATTCTTAAATCCGGAGAGCCAGAAGAGAAAGTTGCTCTTTCCAAGTTAGTAGATGAACTCTTGAGTGGTGGAAATTCAGCAGCGATATCAGATTTCTTAACTAGAGTAACGGCAATTCGAGAAGTTGATGGAGTTGTTAATGGTAAATTCGATCAGCTTTATGATGCTTTCCATCGGGGAGATGCTATTCTTGCTCATGGTCCTTTGCAAACTGCTATATATCCTGCTAAACCTCATAGACTGGATGGTGGGCAATATAGTATGGTTGGTAGTCGAGATGGTAAACCTGCCAAGGAAATTACTACAACATGGGATGGGGTCGTAGATTTTGTAATCGTTTATGATGGAGGAAATATGAGTTTAATTTTGGGGAAAAACCATTCGGGTTTATCAAAGGGACGAGCTTATGTTTATGGTGCGGGTGAGTTCCGTATAGATAAAAGTGGAAAAGTGTTAAGGATAAATAATTTATCTGGTCACTATCTTCCAACAGAAGAAAATTTGTGGAAAAGTTATAATTTGTTAATTAACAAAGGTTTGATTACGCCAGACGTGCAAGTTACACCAGTAGATTTTTAAATTAGAGATAACCTATCCCCAACCTATAATTGTCATGAATAACACAGATCATATCTTGGAACTGATTGCCGAAATGAATCGCTACCTCAATGAATGGGATTGGGATAGTGAAGAACAGATAGACTTGGAAGAGAAATATATCCAGCGTGTAAGAGAAGTAGGAGAATGTAATTTTTTGGTATGTCTGTTTCAGAATTACTTTGACTCCATGATGCGTTCTTTGATGAACCACTTCTTTTTTGTATGGAAAGATCTCCACTATCAGGATTGGTTGAAAATTCTTCGCCTGATTGCTGATAATAGTCTGACACGTTTTGGTTTCATAATTTTCTGTGGATTTACACTGGCAATAGATATTAAAAAAGTTATTCTGGAAGACGAATATATTAGTGATTCAGTCAAACAGTACTTTAATACGTCATTTGTACGCGGCACTCCAGGTCCTGATTCTCCCTTTGTTGAGGAAATGTTCAGAAAGCATGGCATGGAAGCAACCACACTGTGGAAACGATTAAAGGAACAAGGCGCACCAATGAAGGTAGCTGTTTGAGCTATGTATCAAATTGAGAATAAAAGTAGGATGGGCAGTACCTACCCTATTTTCTTAAGAAGACAAGTCTAAGAATAAAAGCACAATCTTTCACAAATGCAAAAACACACTCTCCATGAATAACCACCTAAAAGATAAAATTCGCGGCATTATTTTCGGTGCAGCCATCGGCGATGCTCTCGGCTTCGGCACTGAATGGATATCCAAACAACAAGTTACTCAAGAATATCCTAACCGACTCCAAGACTACAACCAAATTACCCGCTATAATAACTCGAAAGGCATGGAAGGTTGGTTCCCCGGTGATTGGACTGATGATACCGATCAAATGTTGTGCATTCTTGATAGTTTATTAGAAAAACAAGAGATTGACATTCGCGATATTGCCGCCAAAATTCATCACTGGGCAATTACCGATGGGATGGGGATGGGGCGAACAGTCTATACTGTTGTCCACACTCCTGGTTTTGTAGAAAATCCCTACGAAGTTGCCGAAAAAGTCTGGTCAGATTCAGGAAAACAGTGGGCTGCTAATGGTGCAGTTATGCGTACTTCTGTTTTAGGAATTTGGCAATATCATGATTTAGAAGAAGTAAAAGATAATGCTGAAAAAGTGAGTCGGATTACTCATCCAGATTCTCGCTGTTTGGGTTCATGTGTAGCAGTTTGCTTAACTATTAGCAGTATTTTACAAGGAGAAACTGATATTGAGCAACTTATTGCCAAGATTACTAAAATTGTCCAACCTTACCATCCTGAGTTTCAAGAATATTTTGATAAAGCTGCTGTTTCTCTAGAAAGTTTAGATTTAGATGAAGGTTTAAATCCCGGTGAAACCAATTCTGTAGGCTATACCCTGAAAACTCTGGGCGCTGGCTTTTGGGCACTACAACATGGACAATCATACCAAGATGGTATTTTGCCGATTATTCATGAAGGAGGAGATGCAGATACCAATGCGGCAGTTGCAGGGGCACTATTAGGTGCGAAGTTTGGCTACAGTAATATTCCGCACAGGTGGATAGAAGGATTAGTTTACAGACAGGAATTAGATGCGAAAATTGAGAGATTAATGGCTATAATGTTAAGGAATTAATACCAAATTGTGGATTATAATCGAACGTAGAACAGGTGTCCCGCCTGTCAGCCGCAGGCATCCCACCTGCTCTACAAATTCTGTAACTTGGTATAACCAGGTATATTAACACAATAAAAGCACAAGTGGGGTTGGCAGTTACCACCCCACTGGATAAAAGAGACTGAGAAGAGTAATTAATAAAGATAGAACATTAATCGCTGAAGCCAAGAGATGAGAATTAGCAAATTCTACTTATACTTTGATTTCCTTGCGTTTAGTCCATTCCTATTCAACCACTGCTGCTTCTGTGTTCCGCATTTTCCAAGCTAATTCTAATAACTGAGTCCAGCGTTTTTGCATTTGCTTGGGAGTACAATTGAGAGCCTTAGCAATCTCCCCATCACTCTTTTGAGCCTGTTTCATAGACAGTAATTCCTGCTGTTTTTCATCAAGTTCGCCTAAAAATACTTGCCAGCGATCCGATGTCATCCCCAACTTTTGGTCTAAATCTGCACCTAACCATTGGTGAACCAGTTTCCAATGAGATGAGCGAGAAAACTTTTCCACATGGTATTTAAAACGTTGTTGTAAATAGTCCCGCTGACGAGGAGTCAAACCCAGAACTTCATCGATATCAGGTGCAGCCAAGTCTTGCATTTTTAAAACTAGGTAATCAGCACAATCAGAATGACCTTGAGCTTCCAAATATTGGACTAATTCAGCCACCACGCGATCGCGCAATACCGACTCGCTAGGGTCAACTGTATCAGAAACCAGACGGGAACGCACCTGCTGCATGGCTCTCATCCGGCTATGTTCCTGCGCTTCCTCCCCTTTAGCAAATTCTACCGCCTGTTCGATATCTACTGGGGTTTCATTCGGTTGGCGTTTGGCAAAACTTTGTGCCCGTAACACGATTAATTGCTGACTGCTACGATTGGGTAAAGTAATGCGGCGCTTGGCATATTGTTCGCTAAAAGCCATGTACTCAGCAAGTTCGAGTTGAGTGCGGGGAGAATAGTGAAGATCGAGCTGATTTTCTCGCCGAAAAGCTTTGAGAGACTCAGCATAAAAATCTTGTAAAAAGTCTTCAATTAAATTGTAACGAGCGGAAAACTTTAACTGAGATTGAGGTTGTGCAACATGACGATACACCATTACGCTTAAGCTGTTGTGTAATTCGACACGACCTTGTTTTGCACCCAGTTTATAGTACTCTAAACACTTAGTCAGGCGATGACGTGCTAGAGTGAATTGCCAGGAACGAACTTGACCAGAACTTTGGATGCGATCGCTCTTATTGCAAATCCGTTCCACTTCTAGAGCGATGCGATTCACCACTGATTGGGTGCGGCTAGGTAAAGCTCCCATCTGTGGTACAGAGCCTTTGCCGTTTCCTTCCTGTTTGTTAGTAGGATATAGCGTTGATTGCATTTCCTCCAACAAAAGCTCAATTAAAGCTTCGGTGTCGGTTTCAGGGAAAACTTCCGGATTGGAAAGGTTAGTTACAGAAGTTTGGTTGATAGAATCGGCTGTTTGAACATTCATGGTATTGCCCCTCAAGACTACAATCACTACTTACAAAGACACCAGGTTTAGGAAATCGGTTTCGGTGTTATCGTTTGTGAACTTGCGGTTGCTGTTCACAATTTCAATGTAGAATGCTACGTTCAACTCTTGGTTCATGCTTGTGTCACTAAATTCAGATCGCTATTTGACTGGTTGCACCCAACCCGATTTACAGACACTCTCTATCGGCTGAAACCCTTGCTGTATCTCCACTTAAAGGATTTCACATACTCAGGTTCATCCGGATGTCTTGAGCCTATTTCAGTAGACAATTGAGAAACTGGCTCGATTTTTTCTCTTTCGTGGGAAATTACTCGCCCCTGCCCTGTAGTATCGGGTTTATTGGCAAGAGCTACTGTCAGAGGCTACCCGATAGCCTCTTTCGCTAATCCTGATTTAAGTTTCCTATTTCTACACCCTGTACCCTAAACCAGACAAGCTTTCCAGAAATTTCAGTATGGGAATTAGATGCACATCAATCGAGTTTAGTTCCAACTTGTCTCACTTGCTACAGCCCAAGCTGTTGCAGCCTCCCATCCTAAACCTTGCCGTACCATCATAGGTTCATCCCCAGTCAGATCTAGTATCGTAGATACCTGAGTACCTGGTTCCGAGCCATCATCCACAATTATGTCTACTAAACTATCAAACATGTCGAATAGTTCGGCTCGTTCTAGTGTAACCATTGGAGATTGATTATTTTGATCTGGTAGATGGGCGGAAGTGGAAATAACCGGAGTGCCCAAGGCTTTCAGGAGCGCTTGACAGACTGGATGATTCGGTACGCGAATACCACTAGTCTTGCGTTTGGGGCTCATCACCAAGCGAGGGACCAACTTGGTTGCGGGTAGTAAGAAGGTGTAAGGACCAGGAATTAGACTTTTCATAATGCGATAAGCTGGATCGCTTACCGAGGCATACTGGGTAATATTCGACAGCGACGAACAGAGAAACGTCAGGGGCTTATCATTGGATAGTTGCTTCAAACGTCTCACCCTCTCCACTGCGGATTTTACGGTTAGGTGACAGCCAATCGCATAAACGGTGTCTGTTGGATATAGCATCACAGCACCATTTTGCAAGGCCTCCTTAATTTCCTCTATTCGTCGTATTTGTGGTGTTTCCGGATGGACGTTGTAAATAGTTGCCATAAAATTCAGAATTTTTCAGGATGGTTCAGATCATCCTACAGAGCGTCCCCTGATTTTCCCTTTTTGGACGGATTTGAGGCATTTCCGGTAGAATCCTCATGGGATGAGGGGCATGGGGAGATTTGTTGGCAATTGACCAGGGATCGTGGGGTTTCCAACTTCGGAGGATTTCTATGATGTTGCATCAAGCGTGAGAGTATATAGAATTAAAGCCAGAAAGCGGTTAGGTAGAAAACATCTGCCGCCATCTCGCATCTACTTTCCGATTCGTTGGTACTTCCAATACTCGTATCCCCACTTTCGGTAAGGGATTTAATAACTCCTGCAACTCTCCCCATGACTCAATCAGGTGGTGTTCTACCCCATAACTACCACACAACTGGGCAAAATTAACTGATTGAGGTGTGGCAAAGAATTCCTCAAAGGGTGGCTCAAACTGAGAAATTGGTAACATCTCAAAAATACCGCCACCGTTATTATTAATTAAAATAATAGTTAAATGACCAACTAACTTTTGTCTCAGCAAAAAGCCATTGGTATCATGCAATAATGCTAAATCCCCTGTCAGGATTACTGTACTCTCACTCCGGTGGGCAATCCCTAGAGCAGTTGATAAAGTTCCATCAATTCCATTTGCCCCCCGATTGAAAAATGGTCTAATCCGCCGATTCCCCGGAACCCAAAAGGATTCAACATCCCGCACGGGCATACTATTTGCAATAAATAATGGTGTCTCTGGTGGCAGTATTTGAGACAATAACCAAGCCGCTTTTCCTTCAAATAGCTGGCTTATTCCGCTCATTTTACGATCAATTTTACTTCTTACTTCTGCTTCCACCTCACACCATTTTGCCAAGTAATTAGATTGTGTGGTATCTAGTAAGGAAATCTTGCCAAATTCTTCTCCCCCACTCCCCACTCCAAAAAACCCACTCCCCATCTCTTCCACCGATATCCGCAAATGGATAGTTTTGCCATGGAGTGAATCGAGATTTTGATCGCTAGCATCGATAATCCAGCGTTGGGGTTGATATTCATTTAACCAAGCCCGAAGCTCCTTACTTGTTGGTAATTCCCCAATTTGAATGACTATTTCTGGTTTTAGGGTTTCAGCAAGTTTGCGATGCCTGGGTTGGGCGTAGCCATCGCGTAAAATTAGATCGTAACTAGAAATCAAATAGGGATTCAATTCGGCATAATTTCGTACAGGCGATAATCCTTCCCCTAAAACAGGAAATCCTAAAGTTTTCGATAACTCACCCACTGCACTACAATATTCTCGCGGATTTTGCGGTTGAGCAAGTCCCGCGATAATAATACCGCGATCGCATTTTTGCCATTCGGTAGGGGGATTGGGGAATGGGGAATGGGTTTTTTGGAGTGGGGAGTGGGAAATATGGGCGAAGAATGCTTCGGGTTGAAATTGGGATTGTAATAAATTAGTGGTGGTGTCTGGAATGGGGGCAAGGGGGTCGCGGAATGGTAAATTGATATGTACAGGACCTTTAACTGGAAATTGCGATCGCTCCCAAGCATGAACGATCGTTTGCCGTAAATAGCTTAACATCCCCATATCTACTGACGGGACAGCTAATTCTGTTTGCCAGTTAGGATAGTTTCCATATAATTTTACTTGGTCAATGGTTTGCCCAGAATGACAATCTCGCATTTCTGGCGGACGATCGGCAGTTAAAATTAATAAGGGAACTCGACTTTCTCTGGCTTCAATTACGGCTGGATAGAAATTAGCACCTGCTGTGCCAGAGGTACAAATTACTGCCACAGGTAATCCGGATTTCCTGGCAATTCCCAAAGTAAAAAAAGCAGCGGAGCGTTCGTCTAATACAGGAATCGCCTCAATTTTAGTATTTTGGGCAAAAGCAACCGCTAAAGGAGTGGAACGAGATCCCGGGCAAATAACCGCTGTAGTCAAACCTAGACGCTGTAAGGTTTCCGCCAGGATGGAAGCCCATACTGTATTAGTGTTGCGAAAGTCAATGGGCATTAGATCCAAAACTAATTGGTTGTTGGTTGTTGGTTGTTTGTTGTTTGTTGTTTGTTGTTTATCGACAATTTGCTTGAGAGCAAATTTTTATGTTTGTCTATTATTTTTTTGTTGTATTTGAAATAAAAAACCAATAACTAAGAACAAACAACAAACAACTAATCTATCAGATTGCCGAAATTTCATCGACAATCTTTAGTCTTCCCCGTCGCACTGAACGGATTAATCGTTCAATGGAGTCCCTTTCCTCTTGTGTCAGGGACTCTTCTAACAATGCCGCCATTAAGCCGTATCTGTCAGCTAGTGTAATCTTGCCTGAAGTACTCACTTGAGCGAATAAATCCGAGATTGCACCAGGTAAGAGTCTAAGTTGAATTTTCATAAAAAGTCTCGTTGGAAACCCTGCGGTTTGAGCCTTGGGAGGAAAACGGATGGCAGGAAATATCAATGTTATCAGTCGGTAACTATCCAAAAAGCACTGTTTCAGTGACCTTAAAACTGTTTAACTTTTTGGATAAGCGAGCAGTGGACTAGCTACGCATCCACTGGTAGGTTCTTTAACGCTTGCCGATAACGTAGCCTGAAGGCTGAGGCTGGTTAGTACAGCTTGAGTGAATTTCTTCTTACAAGCCCCGTGTCTTCAGACCGGGGTTACTGACCAGACTATATATAGTAGATACCCAACCTGATATACAATATTACACCTTTGAGGGATTTTGCGGATATGGGTTAGACCCCTAATTGGGCTGGGCTGATTCATTGTCATTAGTTCGTTATGTAACGCACTATTTACTATCTGTAGGGTGCGTTATGTAACGAACCCTACTATATAGGGCAAAAACTGCCCTACCACTGCTGGAAAACACCTTATGGACTGACTGAATTTTTAGGTTGCTCATTTACTTCAGGATTAAGAGCAATTTCTGCTTCTACTTGTGCCAGATTACCATTGGCGGTGGCAGTGCGAATTGTATCAAAAGTTCCCTTAATAAAACTAGCGATTGGCACTGCTACTAATAGCCCTAAAACACCTCCTATTTTAACTCCAATATCCAGGGAAATCAGCATCCAAACAGGATTTAATCCTGTCAGTTCCCCAACAATACGCGGAGCTAATATATTCTCACAAACTTGGATAATCGCAAGAGCAATCAGTAAAACCTTGACCCCCAACCAGAAGTTTTGCAGGGCGATTAGTAAGCTGACGACAATAGTAGTTGTTGTCCCGCCCAAGGGAATCAGGCTGGCTGCACCAATTCCAAATCCAAATAGTTCAGCTAGGGGTATGCCCAAAATCAATAATGCTGTTGTTTGGGCTGTACCTAATATTGTTGCTAAGATAGCTTGTCCGGCAATGAATCGCTCGAAATTATTTGGGAGAGATTTCCTAATTTGACTATTCCATTTCTCCGGAAACCAACTCAGAATTCCATTCCATAGGCTTTCTCCTCTCAAAACTAGAAAAATGGAAAAAATCAGGGTTAAGAAAACATTGACAATACTGCCGATGGTATTGACAATTAAATTCAGAAGCTGACTAGTTAAAGAACGTAACTGACTACTTACTCGTTCAACTAACTGAGTAAATGTTCCGCTTAAGTCAACTGGTAACTGTTGCGCAACAGCCCAATTTTCCAAGCTTTGGAGTTGTGTTTGACCGGATTTTATCCAATCTGGTAACTTGATCAATAGTTCATTAGCTTGCTGTAGAATTATTGGGCCAATGAACAATCCCAATGTACTCAATATTACCAAAAACAGGAGAAGTACCAATGCTACGGCTATGCCTCGATATACTCCTCTTTCTTTGAGAAAGCGGATGGGATAATCCAGCAAAAAGGCAATCAGAGTAGCCGTAATTAAAATACTAACTAAAGGCTGTAGCTGTTTGGCTAACAGCAGTAGCAGCCAGAGGTTTAGGCAGATAAGAGGGAAGATTAACCCAATACTAAACTGCCGGGAAAGCTTATTAATGGATTCCATCATAGGCATGAGATAAACGCACTTTTGATATCTTCTTAAGAATGTTACACCTAAAGATAACGCTGTAATAACTTAATGATAAACTCAGCAGCAGTAATGGGGGTTCGCTTTTCGCCTACACCTCCCTGAGCCGGATGAATCCACCAGCCTTGACAAACATCTGCCTTCCTCCATAAGTCTAAATGATCGACGGCTGGATCTCCATAGAAACTTTCCTCCCCTCTCCCAAATAACGCGCAACTCCAGTGAGTAAACTCATCGTGACTGAGGCGATGAATGGGAAAATTTCCAGATAAGGGCACACCCCAACCATCCAACGCGATCAACCCTGTCACCGCTCCTCCCAATATCTGCCACCCCCAAGCTGCCCCAATCGCGCCCACAACTCCTGCACTAAAAGCGATAAATATAATCGGTGTCTTCTTGCTATTCAGATAATGCTGTAAATCTGCCAATATATGAATAGCACAGTAGCTAGGGTAATCCTGATTTGGCAAAATTAACACATCCTGATTCAATTTATTGGCGAGATTACCCGTGGCACAACGTTGTAACCCCTGTAAAAATTCCTGAGTAAACTCCGGGTTATGAATGCCGGGACAAATTATAATCTGACAGGAATATTGTTCCATCTCTTAATGACAACTCAATGATTGAAATTGCTCCTCATTAATCCGCCCAGCTTGATAAAGCGTATTAGTAATTTCCGAAATAGTTAATACCGCATGTGCCCGATAACTCTTTTCAATCAATCTATCTTTAACTCCCTGTTCGTGGTCAATAAATACTACAATATCATTTACCTGTAATCCCACTGATTTTAATTTTTCCGCCCCTGCCATCACACTTTTGCCAGTAATTAAAATATCATCTACTACCACAACAGTTTCTCCAGTTTCAAAATTACCTTCAACTACTCGCCGCGTACCATGTGCTTTCACTTCTTTCCGGGGATAAATCATGGGATGATTGAGACGGAGGGATAAGCCAGTTGCTGTGGGTAAGGAGCCATAGGGAATACCCGCAATCCGCTCAAATTTTAGGTTTTCCAGAATATCGGCATAAGCACTCAGCATTTGATGGAAAAGTTGAGGATTAGAGATAACGTTACGCAAGTCTATATAGTAGGGAAATATTGCCCCCGATGCCTGGACAAATTCGCCAAACATAATGGAACCGAGGTCATATAGTTGTAAAATTAAATCTTCCTGTGGGTGCTTTGACAACAAGCAAACATCCGGCATCCATATTTCACAGGTAGATGCCTCAAGAATAACCTTATTTCTCCCGAGATTAATTTCTTCAATCAGAGATTTAATCGCCACAGCAGGTTGTTCGCTAGCTAACATATCTTGGGGAACTGGTATTAGCAACCCATCTCCATTTTTATTCAAACCAGCTGCTAAAATTTCACTTAAATTACTACCTCCTTCTGCCCAGATACTCCGCACCAGGATTACTCTTTCGGGTGCAATTGCCCTGATTTTGGCTAGAATATCTGGTGAGGTTGTTCCTACTTCTAATCCTAATTCTTCTGGAGTTCCCCAAGTTTTTGCTTCCTTAACTACTTGCAAGTAAAGGGGAGATTCTGAATTCGGATAATGCTGCAAAGCTACAGCAGCAGGATTGGATGTACAACAAAGAACAAAGACGGCTTTTCCAGGGTAAATTAAAAATGGTGCAATATGATCTTGTCCGGAATATGGACTTACTGTAATGGCATCTACTTGCCACTCGGCAAAAACCCTCTGGGCAAAGATACTGCTAGTGTTAATATCGCCATGTTTGGCATCTAAAATAATTGGGATGTGACTAGGAATAGCCTTGAGGGTTTTTTCCAGTAATTCGATTCCGGGAATACCCAATGCTTGGTAAAATCCGAAGGTAGGTTTATAAGCACAAACTAAATCGGAGGTTTCCTCTATGATGAAGTTCAGCCAATCCCACAAGTTATCAATAATGGTACTATTATTTCTTTGGGTCTGATAACGGCTCGGCATCATTTCCGGGTTCGGATCGAGTCCGACTACCAGTAAACTCTGATTTTCTGCGATCGCACTATTCAATTTATCCCAAAAGTTCATCTTACCCACTTCCTCCTCACCTATTTTATCCCTCTGCGCCCTCTCATTATAGAGATAAAAATTTACCCCCAACCCCTATTGACTTTTCCTGTTATTTTCTGATATTATTTTTTCATAATGGGAAATCCGTGCGCACATATATATAGCTTCATAAAACAAAGATTTCTGGCGATGGCCAAAGCAGGCGTTGCGAACTGACAAGTCAGCGCAACGCTCTCGCATTTTGGGCACCTGCTAGTAGCTCGCCACACTACCACATCGCCACACCACCAAATCTGTAGGAGCGGATTTAAGAATAAGCCGTCACGCATTTACTCCCTGTGCGAGAGAAGACGAGCCACATCTTCCTTAGTGTCAAGCGTGTCAAGGGTGGTTTCTGAAGAGGCGATTAACTTTTCCTGAGATCTGTATTATAATAAACTTCAATACGTTTTCCAGTCAAAAGCCAATTTAATTTAGCGCAGGGCAACCTCCGATTTAATTTACGGCTATTGAATAAAATCCTACCAAATTAATAAGGCAATGCTTGGATTATTTACGGCTGATAAAATTGTGCAAGAGTTACACCAGCATCCTAACGCATCCCGGATCAAAAAATTAATGGTTTATGCTTGTGAAAATAGTTGGGAAAACGATCCTAACATTTTGAATAATTATAAATTAGTAGATTTAATTCAAAAACTTAGAGAATCCCACTCAACTATCGAACAGCTTACCGCGACTCTGAATAGACAGGTACAAACCCTGAATCGACAATCAGAATACGCTTTAGTAGCAAATATCATTATTAGTCAATTAGGTCAACTATACAATGAAGCGGAAGAAGTAACTCAAGTCGTATTTATCAAGCCAGACAATTTGGTTTCCACCTCAAATACTTCATCTCGATCTCTTTTCGAGGATATTGCCAAGGAAATCGAAGGAGACACTAATGCTATCAGAATGAAAAAACTTATAGTTTATGTCTGTAAAAATAGCTGGGAAAATGACCAAAATATATTAGACAAATTCAGTTTATCAGAGTTAATCGGAGAAATAAACCAAGCCAACCCAACCATAGAGGAATTAAATGCAGTATTCGCCAAGCAGGTGCAAACCCTGAATCGAAAGGCAGAGTATGGTTTACTAGCGAAACTAATTATTAGTAAACTAGAGAAACTATACAGGGAGTCTGGAGAATCAACTTATATCAAATCTGGCAAAAAAGCGGAATCTAATCCTTCAGGAGAATCGACTCCTAAACAGGATATTCAACCCCAACCAATATCTCAACATAATGAAGTCAAACAGATATACGATCCATTTGAGTTGCGCCTAGAAGTAATGAACTATACCAACCCATTACGGGCAAAAATATTAGTATTTTCGGTAATTTATCACCCCTTCAAAGGAACAGGACAAGATTGGACTATACTGAGATCTGAAACCATTGATGATTTGCTGGGGAAACTATTCTCAACCTGCAAAACATTCCCAGAATTAGAATCAAAACTTTACACGACAGCGAAACGAATTGCCAACCCTGATGAAAGTAATCAAGCTGCAAGTGCGATCGCGCGATCTTTCAAACCTTTATATGGTAATAGATAATGTATCGATCGATAACAGTAGGGTTTGTAGTATGCGCTTAAGCGCCTACTGACTATGTTAATAGTAGGCGCTTAAGCGCCTACTACGAACTATTATTTAGTGTAATTATCTGAGGATTTACATACCATGAATGCTAGTGAACTTTTACAGCTATATGCTGAGGGAGAAACTAAGTTTAGCGGTGCGAGTTTGAGTGGGGTGAATCTATTTGAAGCGGATCTAATTGGCATAATTTTAAATGGAGCCGATTTACATAGCGCCACCTTAATTTTAGCCTATTTGAGTCGCGCTAATCTAAGAAAAGCCAATTTAATTGGGACAAAATTGAGTGGTGCAAATCTAAATCAAGCATTACTAAATGGCGCGAATCTCAGTAATGCTGACTTACACGGCGCTACTTTACAGGGGGCAGACTTACGCAGTACTAATTTAACCTTAGCAAAATTGCTCGATGCTAACTTAATGGATGCTGATTTGCGCGGGGCAAATTTAAGTGGTGCTGACTTAACGGGCGCTTGTTTGCGCGGGGCAAACTTCCGGGAGGAGCAAAGAGTTTACATTTCTAACTTGCGCGGGGCTACTTTGCGAAAGGTAGACTTCAGAGGGGCAAATTTGGCAGGTGCGGATTTGTCTAAAGTTAATCTGAGTGGAGCGAATCTAAGGGAAACAAATTTGCGATATACAGATTTACGAGGGGCAGATTTAAGTGAAGCAAATTTAGGTTCAGCATTTTTGACAGAAGCTAACTTAATGGGGGCAAATTTACAAGGGGCAATCCTCACTAATGTTAAGCTGGAAAGGGCTAACTTGAGTGAAGCAAATCTGACAGGTGTTAATTTGCAAGGCTCAGTTATGCCTGATGTCAAGTTTAATAAAGCTCAATTAAGTCAGGCAAATTTGAGTAATTGCCGATTAAATCGGGCTGATTTTAGTCGAGCTAATCTCAGTGAAGCTAACCTGAGTGATTCTGATTTAATTGATGCGTATATGGCGAGGACAAATTTAACGCGGGCTAATCTCACTAAAGCTAACTTAGATAGGGCAGAATTGAGTACGGCTAATTTGATGGGGGCAATTTTACAAGGGGCAACTATGCCGGATGGAAAAATTCATAAGTGAGAATGGTTGTTGGTTGTTTATTGTTTGTTGTTTGTTGTTTATTGTTGGTTGTAAATTAGGGGTTTGGTGTGTGGTATTTTACGAATAATGGGGTAAAGGGCTAAAGTCACACATTCAAAATGGATAATGGAAGAGGAATATAAGGATGGGGGGAGTGTGTGTTTTTCTAGGGGTGAGTAGCTGAGACAATCTCTTAGCATTACTAATAACCCTGATTGACTCGCCCCCAGCCGCTTTGTCAAAAGCCAAAAGATGACTAATTTACCGTTGCCAATTTTCCATTCCCTCAACCAACAACAAACAACCAATAACTAACAACCAACAACCATTAACCAATGACAAAAAATAACCGTCTCACTTCTCTTGATGCTTTCCGGGGTATTACCATCGCTGGTATGATCTTAGTGAATATGGCAGGAGTTGCGGATCGAGTTTATCCTGCCCTGAATCATTCAGATTGGAATGGCTGCACTATTGCTGATTTAGTTTTTCCCTTCTTTCTATTTATTGTGGGTGTCGCTATGGCATTTTCCCTCAAGAAATATACTGAGGGAAACCAAGCCACTCCCACTGTTTATTGGCGAATTTTTCGCCGCAGTGCAATTTTATTTGCCCTGGGGTTATTTCTAAATGGGTTTTGGAATTATGACTGGAGTAATATCCGCATTATGGGGGTATTGCAGCGGATTAGTCTGGCTTACTTCTTGGCAACTATAGCAATTCTTAATTTACCACGAAAGGGGCAATGGATATTAGCTGCGATTTTACTAATTGGTTACTGGGTGGCGATGTCTTTGATACCTGTGCCGGATTTTGGGGCTGGTAATTTAACACGAGAAGGTAATTTTGGGGCTTATATTGATCGCATAATTATTCCTACAGCACATTTGTATAAAGGTGATGGTTTTAAATCTATGGGCGATCCGGAGGGGTTATTTAGTACTATACCAGCAGTAGTGACAGTTTTACTAGGCTATTTTACTGGAGACTGGTTACGACAACAGGCGATAAAATCTCGAACAAGTATGGATTTGGTGCTATTAGGTTTGAGTGGTTTAGTTGTCGGGCAAGTTTGGGATTTTTGGTTTCCCATTAATAAGAAATTATGGACTTCTTCCTATACTTTATTTACGGCGGGTTGGGCGTTACTATTATTAGCAGCTTGTTTTGAAGTCATCGAAGTGCGGAAACAGAGGCAGTGGGGCAAGCCCTTTGAGATAATGGGGGTAAATGCGATCGCAATTTTCGTCGCGTCTGTTTTAACGATCAAAATTATGGTAAAAACTAATATTGGTAGTGGGGAGAATGCCCCGACAACTTATAATTGGATTTATGAGCATATTTTTGCATCTTGGGCTGGGGCAATGAATGGTTCATTTTTATTTGCTCTGGTGACATTGTTATTTTGGTGGGCGGTTGGATATGGGATGTATCGGTTAGGATGGTTTGTAAAAGTGTGAGAGAGAAACCCCCAGAAACCCGGTTTCTCTGTACCTCACTCAATTGAGAAGCCCTATAAGTTACAAACCATTACCAATTAAAATAAATGGTGCCCAGTGTACCTCACTCAATTGAGAAGCCCTATAAGTTACAAACCATTACCAATTAAAATAAATGGTGCCCAGTAGTAAGGATGATTCAGGTGATTTGCCACATCAGGCTGCAAACCCTCCCGCAACTGTCGTCGCTGGGAAACAATTGCACCGCGTTGTACCCCCAATGCGGTATCGTCTTTCGTAATTAGAGCAATTTGTGCCTGACGCAGGGCTTCGGCTTTCGTAATTTTACCTGATTCCAGGGCAGTGTAGAAACCATTCATTAAAAGTTGGGTACTGCTATCATTAACCGTCCATAATGAAGCAATTGTAGCCCTTGCGCCAGCCCTCTGTATTTGATAGCCTAAACCAAGTATTTCTTCCCCATTACCCAATTTCCCACCTAATCCAGTTTCGCAGGCAGAAAGTACCACTAAATCTACATTTTTCATTTTCCAGTTTTCGATATCTGTTAGAGTGACTCGTTTGCCATCACCAAATAGAATAAATGATTCTTCTGGTGTACCATCTACAAACACGCCATGAGTGGCAAAATGAACGACATTATAATTATCCATTTGGGAAATTATTGCTTCTGGAGTAAAGGCTGTATCGATTAGTTTAGTAGTATTGGGAACTATCTGAGCTAAATTATCCACTTCCACTTTAGCAAAGGGTAGCCCAGTAAAATTAAACACCTCATTACCGACATGAATACTATAGCTGCCATTGGCAAATGCCCCAGCTAATATCTTGAGTTGGGGTTGGGGTTGGGTGTTAATTTCCGTGAGGGAAGCAGCGGTAATATTATTAATGCGATAGCGTTGAATTAGCCATTCTTCCCCATCATATAATGCCGCGAGGGGAATATAACGTAATGCACCATCGGGCGCGTAGATAATCGTTTTCGCTCCTGCGGCTTTGAGATCTTCTTCTAAGGGTTTAATCAACCAATCGTATAGCTTCTTAGCAGGGGTTTTGGCATTGATGGCGGAGTTAAGTAAGGTTTTCCGAAACTCGACTATTGCTTGATTTAGTTGTGTTTTCGTGACATTGACAGTGTGGCGAATGGGAGGAGAGTCTGGAGTAGTGAGAATTAATTCTAAGCGATCGTCTAGAATGAGGGGATAGAGAAGCACAGCATTTTGTTGTAGCTTTTTCAAGTTATCTTGTAAGCTGATAAGTTCTGCTAAATCCAGATTTTGCCCTTGATTAGTTTGATTAAGTTGTTTAATAAGTGAATTTACTTCTGGACTCTTGATAAAGTTATTGAATTCTTTGATACTTTCTTGTTGAGATTTTACTAATTCGGAGATCCGTTGTTCTTGTTGGGGAGTGCGATTTTCTGGTTTAATCTGTCGCAATTGACTAAGTTCTTTTCCTAATTCAATCTCTTTATCTATAATTGCCTGATAACCTTGATTAATATTCTCTTCTGCCAGAAGATTTGGCAATCCTTGCGCTGTGTTATTATTACCTGATACGTTATTGAAGTAATCATCCAATTCTTGAACTTTAAGTAAGTCTAGCACCCGTTGAGCTTCGAGAATTCGGTCTTGTTTAAACAATAAAGTAGCTAATTTTCGATAGGTGTGGGCAATAGTTTGGGTAAAAGACTGTTGTTCTTCTTTTGCGAGTCCCCGAATATCTTGGCGAATGGCTTCTTTAAGATTGATAGATTGTTTGAGAAAAACAATCGCTAATTCTGTCTGATTTTGGGCTTCTAGGAGCAAACCAATATTATTGAGAGTTCGCCCTTCGGCAACGCGATCGCCCACTTCTCGCTGAATAGCTAAGGCTTGCTGATAATAATCGAGGGCGCTTTGATACTCTTTCTGCTTATTATAAACTCCAGCAATATTATTTAGAGTTGCACCTTCACTAGCGCGATCGCCCACTTCCCGAATAATAGTTAAAGCTTGCTGATAATAATCTAATGCTTCTCGATCCTTGCCAATACTTGCGTAAACTACGCCAATATTACTGAGAGTTGTTCCTTCCCCAGATCGATCTTTCACTTCCCGAATAATAGTTAAAGCTTCCTGATAATAATTCAGTGCTTCTTGATTCTCTCCTGCACTGTAATAAACGCCACTAATATTACTGAGAGTTTTTCCTTCCCCAGCGCGATCGCCAATTTGCCGATTGATGCTTAAGGCTTGCTTATAATACTCCAGCGCTTGTTCATACTGTCCCAGATTGTCGTAAACTTGTCCAATATTACTGAGACTCTTTCCAATTCCAGCGCGATCGCCCATTTCGCGTTTTATAACCAAAGCTTGGTTTAAATAATCCAAGGCTTTTCCATACTGTCCTAGATTCTGGTAAGCTAACCCAATATTATTTAGAGCCGATCCTTCCTTCGAGCGATCTCCTACTTTTCTATAAATGACTAAAAGTTGTTGAAATGTTTGCAATGCTGCCTTAAATTGACCTTGAATTAACTGCTGACTACCTTCTTCGTACAGTCGATCCGCTTCAGCTTGTCCATCTTGAAGTGTTTGAGATTGAAGTATTTGAGCATCAACTATTTGGGATTGAAGTGTTTGGGCTTGAATTGCGGTGGATGAGGGATAAAATGTAGGGAATAATAGGGGAGATGACACCACCAGCAGGAAAGCTGAAAGGAGCAAAATAGCAAATTTGAAGATTTTATAGCGTAGGTACATCAATAATTTTTTCACATCAGGACTGGAGATTATTTCTTTAATTCCTCTTATCTTTATTTAGTAGATATTCCAACTCACCTTACAGAAGACTGACCGCAGTGTCAATAGACGAGCTAGAAAATAGGGTAATTGCTGTAGGATGTGGGCTGTAGGGTGTGGGGAAGAGCGATTTCCCCACAGGATCGCTCCTAACTTAGACTTTTAAACAAGTATTCATTCGTGTCTTAGTGTCTTTGTGGTTTGTGATAATTCTGCCGACGCAAAGGGAGTAAACTAGAAAATGCTCTATGAAATCCCAAACTATGCCATCACCCAACCAACCCCTCAACTACCCACCCAGCCGCAAATCCGACCAAATTGACGAATATCATGGTATTAAAGTCGCAGATCCCTATCGTTGGCTAGAAGATCCCGACTCCGAGGAAACTCAATCCTGGGTTGAAGCACAGAATAACATTACCTTTAGTTACCTCAACCAAATCTCTCAACGAGAAGAAATTAAAGGGCGGATCTCGAAGTTATGGAATTATGAAAAATACAGTACTCCCTTTAAAGAAGGCAACCGTTATTTCTATTTCAAAAATGATGGACTGCAAAACCAAAGTGTCCTCTATACCCTCAACTCCCTCGACGGTGAACCACGAGTATTAATTGACCCTAATACTCTATCAGAAGATGGCACTATTGCCTTATCTGGTTTAGCAATAAGTCACGATGGTAATCTCATGGCTTATGGTTTATCTACATCTGGCTCTGATTGGACAGAATGGAAAGTGCGGGATATTGAAACGGGAGAAGATTTATCCGATCTGATCCAATGGGTAAAGTTTTCTGGCGCATCTTGGACACACGATGGTCAAGGTTTCTTCTATAGCCGCTACGATGAACCAAATGTCACCTCTCAATTAGAAGACATCAACTACTACCAAAAATTATACTATCACAAACTGGGTACACCCCAAGGCGATGATATCCTAATTTATCACCGCCCCGACCAAAAAGAATGGATGTTTGGTGGTGGTGTGACTGAGGATGGGCGCTATCTGATTATCTCAGTAAATGAAAGCACAGATCCCAAGAATTTAGTTTTTTACCAAGACTTACAAACGCCAGATTCTCCCGTGGTGGAACTAATTAGTGAATTTGAGGCTAACTATAGTTTCATTGATAATGATGGCTCAATTTTCTGGTTCCGTACCGATTTAGATGCCCCTCGCGGCAGAGTTATTGCCATTGATATTAATAATCCAGCTAAGGAGTATTGGCAAGAAATAATTCCCCAAACCTCAGAAACTCTCGAAGCAGTTGGCTTACTCAATAACCAATTTGTAGTAGACTACCTAAAAGATGCTCGTTCCTCGATCAAAATATTTAACCTAGATGGTTCCTTTGTCCGGGAAGTCGAATTACCAGGAATTGGCTCTGCTGGTGGCTTTGGCGGTAAGCGTTACGATACAGAAACTTTCTACGTTTTCACCAGTTTTACTACTCCATCAACTATCTATCGCTACAATATGGTAAGTGGAGAAAGTACCCTTTTTCGCCAACCACAAGTTGACTTTAACCCTGAGCTTTACGAAACAAAGCAAATCTTTTACTCCAGCAAAGATGGTACTCAAGTACCAATGTTCATTACCCATAAAAAGGGATTAGTATTAGATGGAAATAACCCAACTTGCCTTTACGGTTACGGTGGTTTCGGTGCTTCCTTAACCCCGAATTTTTCCATTAGTAATCTTGTCTGGATGGAAATGGGAGGAGTTTATGCCGTTCCCAATCTCCGGGGTGGTGGTGAATATGGGGAAGAATGGCATCAAGGGGGAACAAAGCTGAATAAACAGAATGTTTTTGATGATTTCATTGCCGCTGCTGAATGGCTAATTGAAAATAAATATACTCGCACGGAAAAATTAGCTATTAGTGGTGGGAGTAATGGGGGATTATTAGTTGGTGCTGCAATGACGCAACGTCCCGATTTATTTGGTGCAGCATTACCAGCAGTTGGGGTAATGGATATGTTACGTTTCCATAAGTTTACCATTGGTTGGGCGTGGTGTTCTGATTACGGTTCCGCAGAAAATCCGGAAGAATTTCAGGCATTGTATGCTTATTCTCCCCTGCATAATTTAAAATCTGGAACCCCTTATCCTGCTACTATGATTACTACTGCAGATCATGACGATCGAGTTGTTCCTGCTCATAGTTTCAAATTTGCCGCTACTTTACAAGAGGCACATGTAGGGGAGAAACCAGTATTAATCCGGATTGAAACAAAAGCAGGGCATGGTGCAGGAAAACCTACGACTAAAGTTATTGAAGAGATTGCAGATAAGTGGGGATTTTTAGTCCGTGCGCTGGAGATAGAATCAGTATCGCAACCGCCAGAGGAGTAGTGGCTGAATAATTTAAACAGCGGCGGCGGAAAATGGTGGGAGAATTGCAGTTTCCACCCGCCGACGGTAGAGTCAAGTGCCGCTGGATTGCCACCAATTATTATCATTGGGAGTATCACAATAATATTGTCTTCTCCCAGTTTTTCTACTTTTGATAAGTTGACTCACACAAGTGCTTCATCAAATCTTCATATAAAAAGCAGATTACTTCATCAAATCTTCATACAAGCAACTTGTAAACTGGCTAATATTGCGTATAGTTATATCTATCTCATGAAAAATACGTGAAATTATTGAAGCCACATTCTCCTCTCTGGCTCTTTAATCCCTTCTGGAACCTTAAAGATTCGTGAGAGGCATAGCATTTGACATGAGCAACACCAATCCCTAAAGTACAGAATGTAAACTTTTGGATTCGTTAATGGTGCTTATGTAGCTAGATCCAATGTAAATTCCAGTTCAGGAACCGGGACTATTAACTCATTTTTACGGATTAAAAACTCACCCAGCGAAGAGGGCTACAACACCAATAACATCAATCCTAGCCAAGATCCCACTCTCCAAAATGTTCTCGCCAGTTTTACCCGCGCTCTCCAACTATCTGAATTACCTACAGTTCAAATTTCTGGACAGACTTTTAGAGAAATTCGGCTGGATATTAATGAGAGCAACAGTAACCCTCTAATTACTTTACAACAGTTCAAAATATTTGCTGGCAATACCGGAAATCTGATTGGTTATAACTCCAATACGATGACATTGAATGGGGCATTAAACAACGGACAAGCGATTTTTAATCTGGGGAGTTCCGTTATATTTAATGCCAGTTTCCAGCCTGGAAGTGGTTCTGGTGATGGTATTTTCTACATTCCTAATAGTGCGTTTACTGGATTTTCTAACAATACTTTCCTCTATCTTTATACCAAGTTTGATAATTCCGATTCTGGCTTTGAGGAATTTGCCGTTGCCAATCAAGCAGCGATTGCGCCTATTCGCACAGTCAATGGTAGACTTTTTAATGATGCCAATGGTGTAAGTTATCAGTTGAAACCGACTGGAAGATAATTTCAGTCCATTTTAATGGACTTGAGTTATTAGCCGTAGATTTCAATCTACGGCGGGTTTTCGGGTTTACTGACAATGGTGCAAGTTATCAGTTTTAATGGACTTGAGCTATTAGCCGTAGATTTCAATCTACGGCGGGTTTTCGGGTTTACTGACAATGGTGTAAGTTATCCGTAATACGGGCTTTAGTTCCTGATAATGTTGTATTTTCAAGCACTAAAGTGCTTACTACCAACCAGTACCGGTCAAGATACTACCAAACATGATATGATAAATCTTTCACTCCATAGCTGGAAAATCCCAGATTTTTATAGTTCCTCATCATCCAGGGTTCAGCATCAACATAGGAGTAAGCTATGAGACAAAACATTGATTGCTTAAGAGTATTTAAGATTTCCTTAATCGCTGGTACAATTAGTTCAGGCATCATCTCTCCTCTACCCAGCTTTTCCCAAATTATTCCCGATAATAGTTTAGGTCAAGAAAGATCTATTGTAACGCCAAATATTCCCCTCAACAATGGCGCGATCGATCTGATTAACGGCGGTGCAATTCGCGGGGCAAATTTATTCCATAGCTTTCTGGAATTTAATATCGGTAACAATCAACAGGTTTACTTTGCCAACCCCAATAATATTACCAATATTTTCAGTAGAGTCATGGAACAACCGCAAATACATTTAGCGATCGCGATCCCATTGTCTTAGCGGCTGGAGATGTAAAACTTGGTGACTATACCGGAGCATCTCTACATATTTTAGCAGGCGGCAGTGTTGAATTAGGTAATGTTAGGATTAATACCTCTGGTCCAACCGATACGACAATTAATAGCAACAATAATAACCCGATTCCTGGTACAACCACTCCTTACAGTGCCCTCAGTAACGTTACCTTATCTGACGGAAAAACCTCTATCAGTGTCAATGGAGATACTCAAGCTACATTAGATGTTAGAGCTGGAATTGATTGGAGTTCAGACAGAAACCATTCTTAATGTCGAGAAATTAATTTCTATTTCTGGTGCAAATACGGGTATATTTTCCAGTACAACTCCCGATTCTAGCGGCAATGCTGGGGATATTATCATAGATCCAGAACGAGTAGAAATTAACAATGGTGCTGCTATTTCTGTAGATAGTCAAGGTAGTGGTATCGGTGGGAATATATCTATTGAAGCGGATCAATTACGCCTAGACAATGGTCGAATTTCTGCACAGACAGTCAGCACCGACGGTGGAAATATTAATCTATCACTATCAGATTTGTTATTATTGCGCCGAGGCAGTCAGATTTCCACTCTCAAATTGTAGAAGCCACAGGTTGGGTAAAGGATGAGGAGGGTAATGTCACTTTAGTTGCGGCACTGCCAAATGAAAGTGGTGCTACTTACAGGGGGAAATTACCCAATTGTCATTAGCAGCAGATTTGGCAACGGATTTGGTAGCGGATGTAACGGATGATTTATTGGTGAAGCCGATGGTTAGTTACACATCTGCTACCCCATCCGCCACCCCATCCGTCAAAAATCCGTCAAAAATCCGTTACCCATCCGTTACATCCGTTAAACATCCGTTGCCCATCCGTCAGATTCTCTACAACAAGGAAAAGATTATTACCAAGCTGGACAATTTTTGGCAGCAGCAAATTCCTGGAAACAGGCAGTTGAGAGTTATCAATCACGAGGAGAAATTCTCAACCAAGTTCAAGCCCTCAACTATTTATCATTAGCCTATAGAGATTTGGGAGAATTGAACCAAGCACAAGTAGCCATTGAAACTAGTCTAACCTTATTAAAAAAAATTGATAAATTAGATGCCAGAGGACTCTTACTTTTGGCGCAAGGTTTAAATAACCAAGGCTCAATTCAATTCCGACAAGGAAAAATAGAAACAGCCCTAGCAACTTGGCAAGAAGCCACAGCAACTAAATTTAGCTGAAAACATGATAAAATTGCTCAAAATTAGCAAAAAGTCATCAGTTAATAACAGAGAAATAGCCACTCAAATTGCCCAGCTTTTAGCAACAGGAATTAAACAAGCCAGAGAAATAGGCGATCGCAGAGCCGAAGCATACTCCCTCATTGAATTAGGAAAACTCTACCAGGAACAGGGACAAGCAGATGCTGAAACCCTAACCCAACAAGCCCTACAAATTGCTCAAGAAATAAATGCCACCGATTTGGTAGCCAGTGCAGCCGGACAATTGGGCAGTATCTTGAAAGAGGAGCGAAATATTACAGATGCCATCCCCGCATATCAGATTGCCTTCAATAACCTCCAATCCCTCCGCAGCGATATAGTAGCAATTAATACTGACGTACAATTTACTTTTAAAGAAAGTATCGAACCCATTTATCGGGATTTTGTCAGCGTGCTATTAACACCCTCTAAATCAGGAGGAGAAGTCAGCCAAAGTAATCTGAAACAAGCCCGCGAAGTAATTGAAGCTTTGCAATTAGCAGAATTAGACAACTTTTTTAGAGATGCTTGCTTGAATAGTGAGCCAGTAGCCATTGATGAAATCGACGTGGAAGCCACAGTAATTTATCCCATTATTTTAAGCGATCGCTTGAGCGTTAGCCTCATCTCCCGTCGCCCTAGCCACTCAATATGCCAAAGCTGGTATCTGGTACGATACTCTCAAAGTTTTAGCCAAGGCGAAACAATCGGAACCTGACAATGAAGCCTTTGCCACTGAATGGCACGACTTGTTAAAGCAAGTGGGATTAGAAGAGATTTCATCTCAACCATTAGTCAATTAGTCGCAAATTATACAAGATTGCCTAAATCTTGAAAACCCCTCCCCAACCCTCCTCTTCGCAAGGGGAGGGGGTAAGATTTCACTTCTTCCACCCTTATACCAATTCCGTTTAAAAATCTCACATGTTGCTATATAATATTCAGTGACTTTAGTGTCATAATAAATTAACTAAAAGATCGACAATGTAATTATGATTTTGTCAAAAATCAAACAAAACCTCAAAAAATACCAAGGCAATATCATCATTACTTTCTGCACAGCCGGATTAGTTATTGCAGGGAGTTATGTCGGGATTTTCCGAATTTTGGAATGGGCGACTTTAGATCAATTATTTCTCATTCGTCCTCAAGAAGCAGTTGATAAACGCATTGTCATTGTCACGATTGATGAGCCAGATATTAAATATGTCAAGAAATGGCCGATGTCAGATGAGGTGATGGCTAAGTTAATCCGCCATATAAGCGCCCAAAAACCCAGAGGAATTATCTTGGATATTTATCGAGATATACCTGTCGAACCTGGACACAGAGAACTAATTGAGGTATTCAAAAATACCCCAAATGTAATTGGTGTTGAAAAAGTTGCAGGTACTGCGATCGCACCGCCACCCACTTTGGCTCAACTGGGTCAAGTTGCCTCTAATGATATGGTTATAGATAAGGATAACAAAATCCGGCGTGGCATAGTTTTGTTAGGAAGAAAAGATGGTACTTCAATTGAGTCAGTCGGGGTGAAACTGGCATTAATGTACCTAGAAAAAGAAAAAATTGAGTTAAAAGCGATTGATGAAAATAAACAAATATACGCTTTAGGAAAAGCCAAGTTTGTCCCCCTATCTGGTAATGATGGAGAGTACGATAAACTTGACATGGGAGGCTATCAAATCCTGTTGAATTATCGGGGAGGATTGGAGAAGTTTGAGCATATTTCCATGACTGATGTGTTAAACAATAAAATTCCTGTGGATTTTATGCGGGATCGCCTCGTCTTTTTAGGAGCAAAAGCACCCAGTCTGAATGACAATTACTCAACTCCTTTAAATACTAACTTATTTGTCCCTACGGAGTTAATACCTGGAGTTGTTATCCATGCCAGTTTAACTAGCCAAATTATCAGTGCCGCCTTAGACAATCGTCCGATGTTGCGGGCTTCAGCCAAACCGATTAATTGGCTATTAATTTTATTCTGGTCTGGCTACAGCACCACCCTTGGTACGTTGTACATCACCAGACGCTGGGTGACAATAACAGGAATATTCATCGCAGGAGTAATTATTGTCACCAGTTCTTATTTTGCTTTTCTATCTGGTTGGTTAATTCCGGTTTTTACTCCTCTCCTAACTCTGATTTTATCTGGTACAGTCAGCATCGGTCAAGTCCTGTGGCAAAATCTGATGATTTCTTATCGAAAACTAGAAGATTATGCTCATAATTTAGAAGAGAAAGTTCAAAAACGCACCATTGAATTAGCATCATCTAACCAACAACTTGTCCAAGCAAATGAAAAAATTAGTACTCTCAACGAACGACTAAAAAGCGAAAATATTCGGATGAGTGCCGAACTAGATATTATCAAAGAAATGCAGCAGTTGATTCTACCCAACCCATCGGAATTGGAGGAAATTGAAGGCTTAGATATTGCTGGATTTATGGAACCAGCAGATGAAGTGGGAGGTGATTATTATGATGTATTGAACACGGATGGTATTGTCACTATCGGGATTGGTGATGTCACCGGACATGGATTAGAAAGCGGCATTTTGATGGTAATGACTCAAACTGCTGTCCGCACTCTTAAGGAAATCGATGAACAGGACCCTGTTCACTTTTTAGACATTCTCAATCGCACAATTTACAAAAATGTTCAGCGGATGAATTCAGACAAAAATCTGACTCTGGCTATCCTCAACTATGCGGAAGGAAAAATTAGTATCAGCGGCCAACACGAGGAGACTATTGTGGTGAGAAAAGGTGGTAAACTTGAACGAATTGACACGATGAATTTAGGATTTCCCATTGGGTTAGATGACGAAATTGCTGATTTTATTAGTCAGACAATAGTGGAATTAGATCCGGGGGATGGGGTTGTGCTGTACACGGATGGGATTCCTGAAGCTAGAGATATCAATAAAAAATTCTATGGGTTGGACAGACTTTGTGAAGTGGTGAGTCAAAATTGGCACTTGGATGCAGAACAAATCAAGCAATCAGCAATCGATCACCTGCGGGAATTTATTGGCGAACAAAAGGTGTTTGATGATATTACTTTGGTGGTTTTGAAACGGAAAGATGATCTGTTTGATCCTGTTAGCAAACCATAACACGAAAGGACTGCACCATTTACAAAAATGTGCAAAGGATGGACTCTGATAAAAACTTAACTCTGGCTATCCTCAACTATCCTGAAGCTAAAATTAGCATCAACGGTAAGGACGAGGATACCATTCTCGTGAGAAAAGGTGGTAAGATCGATCGGATTCAAACCATGAATTTGGGGTTTTCCATTGGTGAAGGTAAACTTACAGCGATTCCCGCTGCTATGGAGTACAATAAACAACGGAGAAATACGATCAGACATTGGTTCGCTGATGGCTGCTAATGTAGCTTATAATAGTATGAACCGCTGTATCTAGATTGGATAGACAGTATTTGGCAGACGCTAGACTTAGTAACAACAAAGGTACTGAGAAGGGCTGTCTGTTCAACGCGAGCAATCCCTCGATCTTGAGAGCTTACCGTTCAAAATATCAATATAATTAACATTGATTGGGAAAATTAAAACAGATGACAGAAATATTTGGAGACTTTATTGACGAATTTACGCCTGAACAGGATTCTCTAGAACTTACCTTTAGCCCCAGTTCCCAACCTATTCAGCAACGCTGGCGGAATAACCGACTTTCGGCTTATTTTATGGCTGATTATTTCTCCAACTTTCTTCCAGTAGCTGAAGAGGATACTAACCGCGATAAACGGGTTAAACAAAGTAGGGGAGCAGTTAGCTATATCGCCAATGAATTATTAGAAAATGCGATGAAATTCCATGATAATCAGTCCAGTTACAAGGTGAAATTTGGGCTTCATTTTCTGGAAACATCTGATGTGACAGCAGTGATTTTAACTACCAATATTGTCAATAGAGAAATGGCAGATAGATTCAAAATCTTCATTAAAGAACTCCTCTCATCCGATCCCAATGAACTCTATATACAGCAGATAGAAAAAAGTGCTGAATCTGAGGATGGATCTTCTGGATTAGGATTACTGACAATGATTAATGACTATGAAGCCAAAATTGGTTGGAAATTTGAGGCAGTGCCAGATAAAATAGATGCGATGGCTGTGACAACCGTAGTGCAAATTGCGGTCTAGACTAGGAAGCGAAAATAATCTACCCTCTGATAGAGGATGGGGAGATAGGGAGAAATAAGAATTGTTGGAAAAACATCTGTCGAAGTTGACTATTTTTCATTAATTTCAGAACTATCTATGCTAGTCTATTATATCATATCATTTAACCAGAAATTTCATCAGGAAGCTCAAAAAAATGGATTTTCAAGAAATTAAAAACGAAGACTACTCCGTTCAATACGATCCAAAATCGGTGACATTCAAATTCCAAGGGGAACTCAGCTTGGGTGGTCCATCTGAGTATGGAGCGATCGCGAAGTTATTAGAGGATGTTGCTAATGAAGTACCCCCGACTATTACCTTAAACCTGAAAGAATTGGCATTTCTCAATAGCTCTGGTATCAGCCTCTTGTCCAAGTTTGTTATCAGCGTGCGGAAAAAGAAAACGATTCAAGTGCTGGTAATAGGCTCAACCGAGATTCCCTGGCAAGAAAAATCTTTGGCAAACTTAGAAAAGCTTCTGCCTAGTTTGAAGCTAGAACTACAGTAAATTCAAGCTTAAGTTGATATAATCAGTCCGAGTAGCCATGGAAACAGAGCAATTATCCACAGATGAATTATTGACTCAAATTGAAGCGCTTAATCGGGAACTAGCAGAAGTCAGGGAAGAAAAAACTGACCTAGAAATCATGTTAGAAACAATTACGGAACATGCCACAACTCTGGAGAACAAAATCTATCATCAGAATAAACAGATGAGAGCCTACATCCAGGAAGTGGAAAAACTGACGGCTGCTGCTGTTTCTGTTGAAAATAACACATTTCAAGCTGACAATCTAGATGAAGTCGCTCAAAGAGATGATGAACTAGGTTACCTGGTGCGGGTATTTATTCACATGGTACAAACCGTCAAGACTCGCGAGGAAGAATTAGCAACCGCAAAAGAGCAACTGGAAGCTATTTTGAATGCCGTGCCCGGTTCCATTTCTTGGATTGATTCTGGTGGCTTATACATTGGTGTGAATCGCTATCTTGCAGAAAATTTTAATCTCTCCCAAGATGCCTTTATTGGTAAAGATGTGGGCTTTCTGAAAGGAACTTCTCAATTCGCAGAATTTATGCGCTACTTCCTAGCAAATCCGCAAGAATCTGCGTCTCAAATCGTTAAAGTATCCGTCCATGATGCCGTGCGGTATTACCTGATTGCAGCGCAGAAATACCAACAGGGAACCGCAACCGTATCAGTAGGAATTGACGTTACTGAGGGCAAAAAAGCAGAGGAAGCCCTTCGCATTGCTGAAGAAAATTATCGCAGTATCTTTGAAAATGCTCTAGAAGGTATCTTTCAATCAACTCCTGATGGCAAATTTATTAGCTTGAATCCAGCAATGGCTCGAATTTATGGGTATGGCTCACCTCAAGAGATGCTTGAAAATGTAACTAATATTGGAGAACAACTCTATGTTCACAAGTCTGAACAGGATAATTTTTACCGTTTGATGACAGAGCAAAAGCAGGCTAAAGATTTTGAATATCAGGCGTTTCAGAAGGATGGTAGCACGATTTGGATAGAGATTAATGCCCGATTAGTCCGTGATAATAGTGGCAAAATTATTTACTTTGAAGGTATAGTCCAGGATATTACAGAACGCAAATTTAGGGAACAGGAACTCAAGCGTCAGTTAGAAGAATTGAAGATTGAAATTGATCAAAAGAAACGGGAAAAAGAAGTAGCATTGATTACCCAGAGTGGGTTATTCCAAGAATTGCAGGCGGAGATGATGGCTGTGAATATCGATGATTTTTGGAGTTAGAGGGAAGGCGATCTCAAAATAAACTCTTCACTCTACTTCCAACCCAAATAAATCTAGTTGATTAGGCTAATTCACAATTCAGGTAAAAATAGTATCTAATCTTTACCCTGAAAAACCTCAATGATTTCTTTCCCATTTGGGATATCGTTCCCCACTACATAAAAATTTTGGGGATAAATCCACTGAGTTTCTAATGGTCCATGTATAAAAATACCTGTCATCACAGCATATTGAAATATGGTAGTATCTAAGGGACTCAACAATTTTTCTACATCGTTGAAAATAATCTGACTTGCTAACTTAGTTATCTCTACTAAATCTGGTTTATCGCCATAGTTTATTTTAGAAAGAATTTTCTGTCTGATAATCGTTTGCTCGATATCTTCCATATCGGTTTCTAGATTCAGATGCCCTGACTTTAGTTCATTAACAATTACTTCTAAGGCTCCACAGGCATGAGATGCTTTTTCAATCCCTTCTCGGTATACTTTACCAATATCGCCATATCTAGAAATAGCAATATGAGGCATAGCATAGAAAGTAAAACGACGCAAACCTTCAAAGATAGGGGTATGATCCGTTGCAGATGCCAACCCCGTTTTTCCCATCATTACAAACCCTGCTAGGCTGCAACAATTAAAAGTTTTCCCCCAATATTTAATCACTGCATCGAATAAAGGATCGGTAATTTCATCCCGACAAATTGCTACCATTCCCATTGTATTATCATTATCAAATCTATAGTTTAGGAGAGCCTCATAGGTTTTTTTCATGTACTCTTTCAAAGATAAAGTTCCTGGAAAATGATCCTGAACAGTTTGGTGGAAGGCTGGGAAAATATTTGGGTTATAACCATCAATAATCTGATTAACTTCATCTTGTAGCTGATTTATGTAGTTCATGTTAATCTTCTCCATCCTTTTTTCACTGGTATCCTCATCAGGTACGCCCACTCGTCAGATGAAGCCTAAATCCTACAGGTAAGCATAACACTGATTGTAGATTTCAGTATGAAAATTGAACAGATTGGAGAAAGTAGATAAACCCCTAAATTTCCTCTTTTTAAGTGGGAATTTAGGAGCATCTCTCCCTCAATTCTAATATAGTTAAAAACAGCCCGATCTCAGCTACTCTGTACAGCCGTTTTTGGTTGCCGAATTTTAGATTCTAAAGTACTGAGTAAACTGTCAGGAGAGAGTATTTTATTCACTCCCGATACTGGCATCTCTTGGCGACATGAAGTGCAAAACCAGTATAAATTTTTTCCTTTGACATGGCGCAGTAAATCAGCCCCGCAACAAGGACAAGAATTACTCTGCATATTTCACCCCTTATTAAAAATAGATTACCCCAATTTGATAAACCTTCACACCTCACCTGTCTTCCCACTCAAGACTGCCGTTAAATCGCGATCGCGTAGCTTGCTTCCCATTCGGGGCAGGGCTATTTCATTCTTAAAATTTGAGAGAGCTATAAAGCAGACTGGGCGAGATTTTCAACTCCTAAATTTTACTAAAATAAAATTAGGGATTGATTATTACTAAAAATCTTTCTCTTCCTTGTCCTCCTTGTCCTCCTTGTCCCCCTTGTCCTCAATGTTTAACCGAAAATGAAACAGCCCTGCCATTCGGGGTAAGCCCGCCAGAGGCATCGCGCATCTAGCAATCTGTGCCTACCGATCCCAAGTAACGGTAGGTTGTTGAGTTGCTGTTAATGTTTAAAATGCTACTTACTCGGTAGTATCTAATCTTTGCCAAAACTCAACATTTATATCTATAACACTTTTTTACTGGATAATCTGTAGCCTAGGTGACATCCTAAATGAAAGATTATAACAAGAATCCCGGTTTCTCAAAGAAACCGGGATTCTGATGGGGTCAATTCTCACAAATCAAATAGGATTGCTATAGAGACTTGCGTTGCTGCTTAATTATCAAGCCAAGTCCAGACAAACCAAAGATAACTAAAGCACCTGTTGTACCTGGTTCCGGTACAGGTTTAGCTATAATTAACTGACCACCCTCAACGTATTTGCCATCTTTAATACTGTGGGCTTGTACGTCAAATAGATAGGAACTTCTTCCTGGTTGAGAGTTCGGATTTACTTCCACAATCCCAGAACTTTCCCATTCACCCTTCACGTTAGGATTATTATATTGGGTTCCCGCAGCATTTTCGTTAAGTTCAAACACAGGTTTGATCGTCTTAGAAGCAATATTGTAAGACCAAATGCGAGCTTCCCGATTTTCCGCCGCCATCAGAGAGCCACCGAAGGCAGTTTCATCCTCTTGAATTAAAACATTGCCATTACTATCAACCACGATATTATCGTAGCTAACACCTGTACCAAATCCACCTTCAACTAACAATTCAAAGTTACTAAGTGGCGCAGTTGGATCAGTAGGATTGAGGCTAAAACGATAGAGTCGTCCGTAGGGATTTTCTGCATCAGCAGGTGTAGCTGCATTAGGACTTAGAGGTAGAGTTGTATTAGTAGTACGCTGGTTTGCCGTACCAGTAGTTACAACATAGAAAGTACCAGGATTCTTCGGATCTTCTGCCATATCTTCAGGACGACGGAAGTTAGTAGAACGACCGTTAACATTAACATAGTTACTCAGTAACGTGCCATTAGCAACAGATGCAGCATCGTCTACTTTCGTCCAAGTTGCACCGTTAGATCCACGAATTGAACCTTCAAAATCCGCACCATTGACTTTGAGAACGTATAAATCTCCATTTTTGAAACCATTAGGATCTCCTGCGGTTTGTTGACCGACAAACATGTAGATTTCACCATCACTGAAGTCTTCAGTACTAAAGAGAACTGTTTTGCCGGAAGGATTACCTGCCCGATATTGAGCAGCAGAAATAACTTGCTCTTGAGCATAACGTCCCAAACCATTTAAAGCTTGAGCTTGACCACTATTTGTACCACTAGAAGCAACAGCCCAACCACGACTTGTTGCACCACCTTCTTCAGGTGCAAACCAAATTGGTGCGCCAGCAAAACCACTTTCAGCAAGATAACCAGAACAGAAACGATTAAAGCTTAATGCCGCAGCACCAATTGCTTCGTAGGAACCAGTTGTTGTATTTAATGTATAAGTAGTATTTGTGCTTGAATCGAAGGCAGTTTCAATTAAGTTCTTGCCACCCAACACATTCCAGTTTTGATCGAACTGAAATAAGGATACTCTTGCCCCTCTTATTTTATCTGGGTCAGTGGAATTTAGGAAACTAAAGCTACTACTAGATATTTCGTGATTGACAAAAGCGTAGTTGTAGCCTCCCGACTGAAAGAATCCTAAGCCATCGGGAATTCCCGCAAAAGCATAAAGTTTACTGGAGTCTGTAGTGAATCCGGTACTAAAATCTCCCACTAATGTAGAAACTTCATCCCCTACAGTTAACAAAGGGATAATCTCATAGCCCCCATTACCAGCAACATTGGTAACATAGGGATTAGCGGTAGTTTTCCCTCCAGTAATATTAGCAGCTTGAGCCGCTTGAGGTGCGATGGCGACTGTGCTGGCAATACCCACTGTCATTAAGGCAAGAGATAGGTAGTAATTCACCCGACAATGTGCAAATTTCATGATGCCTTCCTTCTTTAGAGTTACGACGGAATTTTGTCCGACACTCTAGAGATTACGGATATACTCTTAAGAACTAATTAAGCTCTGAGTAAGAGGGTATTAATTTTGACAAACTTCATCAGAACTTTACATTAGTATTCCGATATGTAAGGAATGTGTGAAGTACAGGTTAGAGGTTAGAGGTTAGAGGTTAGAGGTTAGAGGTTAGAGGTTAGAGGTTAGAGGTAAATGATTATTTGTAGGGGTGAAGCATTCGGATCAAAAATCTTGGATTTATAGCAAGAGTTATCGCCCGAATGCTTCACCCTGCCCTTACGCAACCGATACAACCGGACTTGATACTACTTATTGTTCTTTAAGCATCATCAAGTGCAGCAATACCAGGAAGAATCTTACCTTCGAGTAACTCTAAGCTAGCACCACCACCAGTAGAAATGTGACTCATTTGATCTGCCACACCCACTTTTTCCACAGCAGCAACAGAGTCGCCACCGCCAATAATTGTAGTTGCGCCTTTCTTAGTTAATTCTGCCATAGTATGGGCGATCGCTTCCGTACCAACAGCAAACTTATCAAACTCAAACACGCCCATCGGACCATTCCAAATTACACTGCGGCAATCTGCCAAAGCATCTTGGAAAAGTTTAACTGAATCAGGACCAATATCCAATCCCATCCAACCATCGGGGATAGCATCGATACTAACAGTTTGGGAATTAGCATCAGGAGAAAAATTATCGGCTACTACGACATCGGTAGGTAATAGCAAAGCCACACCCTTTTCTTTTGCCTTAGCTTCCAAAGTTTTGGCTAATTCCAGCTTATCTTCTTCTACTAAAGACTTCCCGACATTCAAACCACGGGCTTTGTAGAAGGTAAAAATCATCCCGCCGCCAATCAGTAGTTTATCTACTTTGTCCAACAGAGTTTCAATGACACCAATCTTGCTAGATACTTTAGATCCACCAACAATAGCAGCCAATGGTTTTTGGGGATTTTCAATGGCATTTTGCAGATACTGAAGTTCCTTCTCAATCAAATATCCTGCCACAGAAGGCTTCAGGTAATGGGTAACACCTTCAGTAGAAGCATGGGCGCGGTGGGCGGTACCAAAAGCATCATTAACATAAACATCAGCCAGGGCTGCCAATTGTTTGGTAAACTCCGGATCATTCTCTTCTTCACCAGCATAGAAGCGCAGATTTTCCAACAGCGCCACTTGACCATTACTCATGGCATTAATCTGACCAGCCACGACATCACCGATACAATCATCGCACTTAACGACGGTTTGACCCAGTAAGTTCGAGAGACGAGTTGCCACCGGGGTGAGGCGCAAGCTGTCTTTGACTTTTCCTTTGGGACGACCTAAGTGACTGCACAGAATCACCTTAGCGCCTTTTGAGATTAAATCCTGAATCGTGGGTAAAGTCGCCCGGATGCGAGTATCATCGGTGATAGTGCCACTGTCGTCTAACGGCACGTTCAAGTCCACTCGCACCAATACCCGCTTCCCTGCTAAATCTGACTCCGATAAATTTGCTACAGTTTTTTTTGACACAGTTATACTCTCCTAATTGCTTATATTTGTCGCCGTACAGACTGATGGCGTGCCAGTGGTTATATGCTTGATGGTTGGTTGGCAGACTCTCTCGATTGGCAATCGACTGAATCATCAGATCAAACCCCGATCCGCGATAGCGAAGCGCTGACTTGTCAGTTCGACTCAATTGCCAGATCGAAGAGCGTGCGTTTTCAAGCCCGTCCACAATTTTACCGGAGTGCGTGTCCCGGAGATGAGTGTTATGTTCAAGACTGTTTTATTTCCTGTCGATCAAAACCGCGAAACCCGCGAAGCCGCTGATGTGGTGGTAAATATCGTCCAAACCTATAAAAGTCGTTTAATTCTGCTATCTGTGCTAGCAGAGTCAGCGCCGGAAGCGGAATCGCCCCATCCAGAGAAGGCGCTTTCACCGGAGGCGATTGAGGAATTGCTCAAAACGGCTAAAGCCCTCTTTCAGGAGCAAGGGATTGAGTCTGAAACTATGACAAGAGAAGGAATGCCCGCTTTCACTATCTGCGATGTAGCAGATGAAGTTGGGGCTGATTTAATTATTATGGGCTGTCGGGGATTAGGCTTAACTGAGGAAGGTGCATCGGAAAGTGTCACTAATCGGGTGATTAATTTGTCGCCTTGCCCTGTTTTGATTGTGCCTTAATTTAGTTATTGGTTATTGGTTATTGGTTGTTGGTTATTGGTTATTGGTTGTCGCTATTCTTTGTGCGATCATCCGCTTACACAAGAGGTAGGCTATGAATCACTAATTAACATCCGTCCGCGTCAAAACAATCGCTCAATAGAAATTCAAAACCCGGTTATTCGAGAAAGAGTGACTCAGATAGTTAAACAGTTACTGGGAGGATTAGGAGAGATGGGAATGCTTTAAAGTCACGCTATTTACGAGACGAGTTACCGATTCGTTTGGGAAATTTGGCATCGAATTTAGCACGGATAAAATCTCGCTGTCAAAATGTAGCTGATAGTGAAATAGTTGAAGAGTTGCTGCAAGAAAGTAAGTGGTTTATTGAATGGACGGCTAAAGATGCAGAGATAGAAATAGCCGCAGAGTTAGTTGAGTTACAAATAATGATTTATAAAGATAACTAGGCTAAAAAAAGAAACAATTAATCTATAGCACGAGTGCGAGCAAGTGATTCCAGAATTCGATGAAAACGGCAATCTACCACCAGGAGTTCATTTTTGTGAATGGGAGGAGTTTAATCAGAGATTTAATACGAACCTTAAAAGAAAAAACATGATATATGGCTTGCAGCTAGCAATGACTCAGTTAAAAGCAGCAGGTTGTAGGACTATTTATATTAACGGTAGTTTTGTTACCATAGAACCAAACCCTAACGACTTTGATGCTTGTTACGAGCGCGAAACTGTAGATATGGATAATCTCAGAGTTAATGCTCCTAGATTGTTCAATCATTATGACAGAGATGCCCAAAAAGCTAAGTATAGAGGAGAAGTTTTTCCCATAGAAATCGCTATCCCGACAATCATCTCATTTAATACCTAGTTTGTTATAATTAAGGAAAGTTCACATTGACTTAATCTCAGATAATTTTATGATAATCAAAGATCATTTTTGGCTTGTTAAAGACTCAATCCAAACAGATGAGCAAGGATGTATTAATTTGGAATTAGAAACCAGGTCAACAGAGTATCGTATTTTTACTAATAAGTTGGGACAAATTTTATTAGATCCGATCTCTAATATACCAGATCGAGAGCAGTGGTTATGGCAAAACTCAGAAGCTTTAGCTTCAGTCCAACGAGGAATTGAACAAGCGGCTAAAGGCGAGGTTCATGATTTGGGTGATTTTTCCCAGTATCAGGATTTGGAGATTGAAGACTGATGGATTTTCGTCTGGAATTTTCTACTGAAGCTAGAAATATTTTAGCTAATCTTCAGGAAGTCGATCCCAAAAAATATAAGAAAGTATTGAAAACCCTGGGATTAATGTCAAGTAATTTACGTCATCCCAGTTTGCACACGCATAAATACGATAGTCTATCTGGTCCTAATAGTGAAGAAGTGTTTGAAGCTTATGTCGAAAATAGAACACCAGGAGCATTCCGAGTTTTTTGGTATTATGGTCCGAGTCAAGGGGCAATAACGATTATTGCAATTACCCCCCATCCTTAAAAATGTAAGGTTGAGGGGATAGCTACGCTTTACCCTCCTCATAGTTATCCAAAGACTCCAATCATCCCATTGGTATGGTGGAAATAGATAAGATTGTGAGTGGAAAAAGAGGTTGGGTAATATGCGTCAAGCTGATCTACAAGATTTGCGATCGCATCTCACAGCGCGATCGCCTTCATTTAGCCAGTTTTCAATGTCCTCTCTGTAATCTCCTCAACAGCATCAGACTACTAACAATCAACGTTCCAGCTACAGTTGATGGTTCTGGAACAGCCTGAGAAGTATTAGTAACAATACTGGAATCTAAAAATGCCCCACCACTAGGGTTAGCAAATCTTGTGGGAATTAGGGAACCAATCCGTCCATAGAAATCAACCTGTCCAATATTAGAACCACCAGTGGCAGGAAAATGCAATAGATCATAAACCCTTACACTATCGCGGCGGTGCTTGCTCGAAAAACTAGATAATTTTTACATTTTGCCACCTGTACTGAAGCAGTATATTAAAGGGTTATAACCAAAATCTAAAATTTAAAATCGGACACTCGCCCCGTGCTATCATAGAAGATAAAACTTATTGAGTAGAGTTCTGCGATAGCTTCGCTCGCCTTCGGCATCGCAATAACTACAAATGTTAGCTTTCAGCCATCTTCAGCAGTGAGATAGTCAAATGCCGATAAAGTAAATCACTAATTGAAAAACGCTCAAGATTTCTCAATTAAAATAGCCAAGGAGTCAGCCAATGACAGCAACAATGCTCCCAGAAACATTGCCAGAAATAATCTACCCAGAGAATGACGGAAAACCCATGTCGGAAAATACCAAAC